>NZ_JBEOPP010000009.1:0-139342 GCF_040310185.1 Shewanella sp. T24-MNA-CIBAN-0130
GATGTCTCTGGCGCTTTGACAACCGCGGCAACATCATCTGACTCTGGCGGCATATCAAACTCGGCTAATAATGAATCTATATCATCTTCTGCAGAATTTTCAGTTGAATCGGCTGATGTCTCTGGGGTTTTGACAGCCGCAGCAGCAACATCATCTGACTCTGGCGGCATATCAAACTCGGCTAATAATGAATCTATATCATCTTCTGCAGATGCATCTAGATCATCAGTTTTATCTTTCGCCGCTCCTTCTGTATCTAAACCCACCAATAGATTGTTGAGATCATCGTCATCTTCAAGAGGTTCTAGATCAGAATCTTGATCCTCCATGGCCTCAGCCCATAAATCATCTAATGAAGTCCCATCTTCATCTTCTAATTCTTTTTCGCTAATGAACATATCAGATGCCATATCCATCTCGGTATCACCGCTCATTTGGATTTCTGGCTGTAAATCAACACTGTCTGAATCCAATAAATCATCAATTGACTCTTCATCATTTGAATCTAAATGGATCACCATATCGTCAGAGTCATCATTGGCTATTGCGGTAGTTGACTCTTTTCCTGGCTGGGTTTCAGTTTTTATTTCAGCCTGTTGAGTTTTTTTATTACGGCGACTGAGAAGCCAAAAAATAATGCAAAATATCGCTATAAGAGGTATCGATGCTGCAAGGATCAACAAAATAGTGTTGTCCATTAAGCTGCGCCAAAAGTCAGCGGGTTCTTCTACTGCGGGTTCAATATTTTCAGTTTGGTCTACAAGTTTTTTATTTTCTAGCGTTAGACCTTCATATTTATCGCGTAATAGCTGTAAATCTTCTTCAAGCGAAGCAATATTTAATGACATTTGTTCAATTTTGTTTTTCAACACTTGATTGTCATTGTTGCTGATCATTAATTCATCTTGTGAGCGCGCCAACTCATCTGTAAGCATTAACGTTTTTGCATTGGCTTTATCTAGCGTGCTATTGAGATCCTTGACCACAACGGCATTAGCCTCATTAATCGCTTTGGTTTGTAGCGTTACAGCTGGTGTTTGTTTGGCTATTTGCAACGATTTTGCTGCAGAGGGCTGATTAATAACAGTACGAGGCTGAGTTTGTTTGCTAACACGGCGATCATCTTGCTCAGCACGGCGTTTAGCAACCTCATTGGGAATGGCGGCTATCACATCTGCAGAAGGGACCAGTAATATCATCCCTCGCTCTAATGTATTGTAATTATTACCGCTAAAAGCGTGTGGATTAGCGTCAAATAACGCGGCCATCACCTGATAAACACTGACATTATTACTAGGCCTGACTTTTTGCGCAATACTCCAAAACGTATCTCTTGATGTCGTCGGACCATATTGCCGTTTAGCTTGTTGTTTAACCTCGCCATTGGGCCCAGTAATTTTGAGTGTTTCTGCCTGTGCAGATCCAATAAGTTGTACACTGGTTAAGCCAACGGCTGTGCAGGCAATCAAACCCACAATATATGAAGTACGCAAAGTCATCCAATCCTTCCCTTTTAGCGCTATTGAGTTACCGGTTTGGCAACAGGCTTGAGGCAATTTTTATCGTTAGTATTATGGTCGTTAACTATATCTGATCACATCCATGATGAGCCAATTTTGCAGGCGATTTCAATGCTATTGATGTTAAAAATGATATGTTTACGACTATAAACTAGATTTACCGGACCTGCTACTATTGGGGTCAGTTAAACGAAAAAAGCCTGCTCATTGCAGGCTTTTTAAACTAAATCGCGTTGTTGATAAAAACATTACTCATTATTAAAGTGTAATTAGTAATAATCTCTAATCAAAATCTCGGCAATTTGCACACTGTTTAACGCTGCACCTTTACGAATGTTATCGGCAGTAACCCATAAATTTATACCGTGAGAGTGCGAAATATCTTTACGAACACGACCAACATAAACAGCATCATTACCTGCTGCATCAGTAACAACGGTTGGATATTCATCATCATTTTCAAATAACACAATACCTGGAGCATCACGTAAAACGGCTTTAACATCTTCAGCATCAACAGGTTGACGCGTTTCAATATGTATAGCCTCTGAATGACCATAAAAAACAGGCACACGAACCGCAGTAGGGTTAACGACAATTTCATCGTCGCCAAAAATCTTTTGCGTTTCCCACACCATTTTCATTTCTTCTTTGGTGTAGCCATTGTCCATAAACATATCAATTTGTGGTAAAACATTAAATGCTATCTGCTTTGGATAAACCGACGGCTCTGAAGGTAAACCTTGGAGTAATTTTGCACATTGATCCGCTAACTCTTCAATCGCTTTTTTACCTGTTCCTGACACAGACTGATATGTCGCCACGTTAATACGTGAAATACCAAAAGCATCATAAATTGGCTTAAGTGCAACTAACATCTGAATAGTTGAACAATTAGGATTGGCAATAATATTGCGATTGCGGAAATCCGCAATGGCTTCAGGGTTAACTTCAGGCACCACGAGCGGCACATCAACATCATTGCGAAAATGTGAGGTGTTGTCGATAACGACACAACCCGCTTCACCCGCAATAGGCGCCCATTTTGCAGACACATCGCCACCAGCAGAAAAGAAACCTATTTGTGCTTGCGTCCAATCAAACGTTTCTACATCAAGAATTTCAACTTGTTTACCGTGAAAACTGACCGTTTCGCCAGCACTGCGACTGCTCGCTAATGGAAACAACTTAGCAACCGGGAAATTACGCTGCTCGAGGATCTCAATCATAGTTTGACCCACTGCGCCCGATGCACCTAAAACGACTACATTAAATTCCTGAGACATAATTAACGCCCGACTCCTATTATTCAGTTTGAATGATCAATTTACCTTAGTTTGCTTATGCTTTACTAGGGTTAATCTGCTAAAAAGCCTACTTTGAAGTGATTATTTCTCAACTGGCTAGAAATACTGTTTTTTGCCCTCAATATGTTCCTCTATAGGTCATATCGGTCCTAGGTCATTAATTAAAGCCTAAAGCGCTGAGCATCGATTGATTAATCCCATCATCAGATAAAGTTTGCGTAGATTGAGTTAACGAGATGGCGCTATATTCTCGACGGTAAGTATGATTTTTACGCATTAAATCAAATCCGGCCGTCGTTGCAAAACAACCTCTAAAGGTTACATCATCATCACGTAAGTCATAGACTAAACGTGATAATTTCAGCAATTGGCTTTCGGTTAAATCACCTTGACTCACAATTTGATTAAATTGAAAGGTCGGTAGCAAACTCGCCAAGGATTTGTCCACCGGTAAACCGAGTAATTCACACCACTTTTGATACAATATAAAGGTGCCTCGAGCTTTGCCTTCAAGGCTATAACCGGCAATATGCGGCGTAGCAAACTCTGCCAAGGCGACTAATTCGGCCATAGGGTTAGGTTCGCCTTCCCATACGTCGAGCACAAGTTTGATATCGTCACGTTGTTGTTTAAATTTGATCAACGCTCGGTTATCAATGACCTCGCCTCGACAGCAATTTAATAACCATGTATTGGGTTTCAACTGATTGAGTCGAGTGTCATCAAATAAATACCAGGTTTTATGCTCACCCTGTTTGGTAATAGGCACATGCAAACTAATAATATCTGCATGTTCAATCAGAGTGTCTAGTGACACAAATTCACGTGTATCACCTTGTTCGGCCTTAATAGGGTCGCACAACAACACTTTTAAACCATAAGCTTGCAAACAGTTCGCGGCTGCAGTGCCGGTATTTCCTGCACCCACAATGCCCACAACTTTACCTGCTAATGACCCACCGAGACGCTGAGCCAACTCCAGCATCGCAATAAAGGCATACTCACCTACTGCCTTCGCATTACATCCTGGCGCATTAGTAAAAAAGATATTGCGCTCTACAAGATAATCAACATCTACATGATCAGTGCCAATCGTCGCACTACCCACAAATTTAAGCTTATGCGCTTGTTCAATTAACGCTGCATTCACTTTGGTCACCGAACGCACCAGCAACACATCGGCATCCTGCACTTGAACAGCGCTTAACGTTCGGCCATTTACGTATTCAATTTCCCCTAAGTCACCAAACAAGGCATCGACATAAGGCATGTTTTCATCGGCAATTATTTTCATTTTGTTATCTTATTTACTGCGAATTTAACGACATCACATTACGATTTTTTATGGAAGTATCTTATACCAAATGCCCCCACCTCGTCATTCCTAAGATTTTTTATTGGGGATCCAGCTTTTGATTTTGCTTGTAAGCCTAGGTACTAGAGCGGACTGCGTCCTGCTAGTTCGCTTCGCGGCTATAAAAGCGAAGCCAATACCTGATGCGTCTTTACGCTGCCCTTTCCGTAAGCACAGCGTCCGCTTATTATCGCTTATCATCGCTCTTCAGCTTTGCTTGTATAGCCTCTCGCCGCGAAGCGAACTAGCATCTAGGCATTTAGCCCTTTAAGCGCAGCGTTAGCCTGTTATTTTTCGTCGCTTGTCATCGCTCTTCAGCTTTGCTTGTATAGCCTCTAGCCGCGAAGCGAACTAGCATCTAGGCATTTAGTTTAAAAGGCAAAAACAAAAAAACCAGCACTGTTTCCAATGCTGGCTTTCATATCATTCACAAGTTAGCCCACAAATAACGTTTTACGCTTTATATTTACGCATCACTAATGTTGCGTTAGTGCCACCAAAACCAAAGCTGTTACTCATCATGGTGTTCAATTCCGCTTGGCGCATTTCACGCACCACTGGCATGCCAGCAGCATTCTCATCAAGGTTGTCGATGTTAATGCTTGGCGCAATAAAGCCGTCTTCCATCATAATTAAGCTGTAAATCGCTTCATGAACACCAGCCGCACCTAAAGCATGACCTGTCAGTGATTTAGTTGACGCGATTGGAGGCATATTATCGCCAAACACTTCACGTAATGCTTCAAGTTCGCGCATGTCACCTACTGGTGTAGAAGTGCCATGAGTGTTGATGTAATCAATTGGTGTATCCACATCAGCTAACGCCATCTGCATACAACGCACTGCACCTTCACCAGATGGGGCAACCATGTCATAGCCATCTGAAGATGCGCCATAACCCACAATTTCTGCGTAAATTTTAGCACCACGCGCTAGCGCATGCTCTAATTCTTCAACAACAACAATCCCGCCGCCGCCAGAAATAACAAAACCATCACGGTCTGCATCATAGGTACGTGACGCTTTTTCAGGCGTGTCATTGTACTTAGTCGATAATGCACCCATAGCATCAAAGCCCATGGTTAATGTCCAATCAACTTCTTCAGCACCACCAGCAAACACCATATCTTGCTTACCCATCTGGATAAGTTCAACGGCATGGCCAATACAATGGGCCGAAGTGGCACACGCGGAACTGATAGAATAACTCATGCCTTTAATTTTAAATGGTGTTGCTAAACAAGCGCTTGCGGTGCTAGACATAATGCGTGGCACAATATAAGGACCCACGCGCTTAACGCCTTTTTCACGCAATGTATCAGCAGCCTGAACTTGGTTTTTTGATGACGCACCACCCGTACCAGCAATCAAACCGACACGAAAATTAGAATATTGTTCTTCTGTCAAATTAGCATCAGCAATTGCTTCCTGCATAGCAATGTAAGCATATGCTGCAGCATCGCCCATAAAGCGAAGAGCTTTACGATCAATATAATCAGCGGGGTTCATTTTGATGTCGCCCCAAACTTTACTGCGTAATTGCATTTCTTCAAACTGCGCCGAGTGGGTAATACCGCTGCGACCCGCTTTCAATGACTCAGTCACTTCTTGCTTGTTATTACCGATACTTGAAACGACACCCATTCCGGTGATCACGACTCTTTTCATTTTTTTGCTATCCATTTGGTACATGTCGGTACTTAATTGCGGCAATCATAGCTGCTTTAAAGTAATTAAGTGGTCAGCTTTCCATAAATACAGGTAAAATAATGCCAAGTTATCGGCCCTGAGTAAAATATTTTGTATAAAACATCTTTATTATCTGTATCCCCAAATTTACACAACTTTTACATTTGTGATTTATTGGGCGATAAAGTCAATCAAAATAGCCGATATCCCCAACTCGCTAAACAGTATATAGACACAGTATTGCAAAGCGGTGACGGTAATAGAGCCGCCACGAATACTCAACCACGTTTATTAACGCTAGGCCAACTCGGTTTTGGAGATGGCCATGAAATAATACTCTTATTAGCAGCATTACAAGCGACTAACCTGCAAAATCCTTTGAAAAAGCATCAAACTCGAGTTCATATCAGTGTGTTTGAACATTGTCCAATAAACCGAAAGCAACTTGAACTCCAGTGGCAACAGCAAGGACTACTTCATTCGGATCATCATTTATTCGATTTTGCTCAAGCGTTACTTAATTGTGAAATAGCGGCCATCGAAGGTTGCCAACGACTGAGTCTACTCCAAAACACATTCATTATTGACCTATATCAAGGTTCGCCTATAGCACAAGCCAAAACCATTGCTACGCCGAATCAACAAAGGATAGCACATTGGTTTGCCCTTCCCCATACGAGCCAGGTCAGCTATTCGGATCATTATTTCAGTCAGCATTTGCTGTGGCAATATGGCCGGATCAGTGCTGATAATGCAACATTTTTAGCCGCTAGCTCAAATGATGACGATGTCACCCCTACCATCAAAAAGCAATTAGCACTTTGTGGATTTTTACATACTACTTCATCTCAATCAACTGATGACATCGCTATCGCGGAACGTAACGCACTAAGACAACAAATACGCCAACAGTTTGCTTATAACCCAATGCCATCTCTAGATTCTAACGACCAAACCCCTATAGCTATTATAGGTGGAGGTATTGCTTCTGCAAGTCTTGCCTTGTCGTTGGCTGAACGCGGAAAAGATGTAGTAATTTATTGTAAAGATGACACATTAGGGCAAGGTGCGTCAGGCAACAAACAAGGTGCCATTTATCCTTTACTGACTCCCGAAAATGACTCGCTAAGTCAATTTTTTCAACAAGCATTTCTATACAGTCGACGTCGTATCCAAGCATTAATTGATGATGGATATTATATTGGACATGACTGGTGTGGCGTATTACACACGGGTTTTGATCTACGCAGCCAAACAAGATTAGATAAAATTATTCATGGTCAAGCGTGGCCAAGTGAGATTGCTTTTGCCGTAAATCCAATCCAAGCTACACAGCTTGCTAAAGTAGATATCAATAAATCTGGTTTTTATTATCCATTAGGTGGCTGGGCTTGCCCGTTTGAATTAGCACAAGCCAGCATTGCCAAAGCACAAACATTAACCAAGGTTCGCATTCTCTATAATAGCGACATTCACTCACTTGAATCACACTCATCTGGCTGGCAACTGTTTAGTGCCGAAAACAAACACATCGCAACACACGATCAGGTAATCATCGCCTCAGGAGAGCAACTGACTCGCTACAAACAGACAAAAAACCTTCAGATTACCGGTTTTAGAGGTCAAGTGAGTCATGTCCCATCTCAAGGTGAACTGGCGCAGCTTAATACTGTAATCTGCGCTAATGGCTATTTGACGCCACAACATAATCAACTGCATTGCGTCGGCGCGAGTTATGTAAAAAACCCACAGCATCTTGATTTTTGCCCATTAGAGCAGCATGAAAACAGCCTTAAAATGCAACAGAGCTTTCCTAATTCGAACTGGCCTCACGATATTAATGTTTCAAACAATGATGCCAGGATCGGCGTAAGGATGGTCAGTCGCGACCACTTTCCCGTGATGGGATGTGCACCTGATGTTGAAGAATTGTTTGCGCGGTATGCCGTCCAGAAGCTATCCAAAGATAAACCCAGTCAATGGCAACGATACTGGCAAACTACACCTGCACCGATTTATGATGGCTTATATGTACTCGGCGGACTAGGCTCTCGCGGCCTAAGCTCAGGCCCACTTGTTGCCGAGTGCCTCGCTGCAAACTTATGTGGAGAACTGTCTCCCTTAAGTTCAGATTTGCAGGCACGACTTAGTCCAAATAGAATGTGGCTGCGTAAGCTGCTTAAAGGCAAAGCGTTGATGTAAAGGAGAAAGTCAAAACTAAGAATGGCTCCCTAATACAAGCATTTGAGGATGATGGCAATAAGCGGAAGATTGAACGGTAAACAAAATAGAATAAGCTAACGCTTATGTTAGGGTAAAAGCAACCAAATTCGCCATTGCGATAATGCTTTTCAGCCGAAAGTAAACATATTTGACAGTTAAGTAACAATGAAGCAGATGAGTCTTGCGGCAGGCTATACTTATTAATTTGATTTACGTTTTGAGTACAAAACACCATTAAATAAAAGTTTCAGGATCTGACTGTTTTTCACAAAAATGTTATGAAACAGATAAGAGATAAAGAAAACACCGATTATCATTAGTATGTACTCCTGAATGGGTTCAAAAGCTAACCGTTCAAAAACAAAAACATATAACAAAATAATTAGAGGTTGATGAAGTATGTAGACGGTATAACTTGAATCAGAAAAGTTCCTTATAACTTTGGAACGCCTAGAACCAACAACATATAATATTGACAGAATAGACAACATTAGACTTCCAGAAGACAGGCGATCTAAGACTTTATTAATAACCTCCCCAGCGAATATATTGAAATACGATATCAAAAAGAAAGCAGTAAATATCAAAAAAGATAATAAAAAATATTTAACACATAAAAAAGATGAAAACAACGCCTTGTTGATAAAACAAAAACACCCAATAACAAAATAACTGTAATAATAGAAAAGATTATGAAATGTAATAAACAAAACCGTTCCATCAAATGTTAACTTAGCCACAGCCAAACCAGTAATAGCAACAGAAGGAATACCCAAGTAAATCATAAACAGTAAAAAAACTGGGGACATTTCTTTACTAGAAAGAATGAATTTACATAAAGGAAGCGAAATAATAAAGTAAACGATTAAATTACCTAAGAACCAAAGATGGCCTAACCATTGGCCCTTTAACAAGTAATCAATGCTATCCCAATCGTATGACTTATTATAGCTGTAATAATTCATGATAGGGTTTAATAACAACCCACAAAACAACAGCGGCAACAGCGCTCTTAAAACTCTATCTTTGGCGAAACCATCCCTGCCTTTACTAAAAATTAACATATAAAAGAACCCAGATATTAGATAAAAAGCCTCCATTCTAAAAATTTGAATAAAATCTGAGATATATTTAATAAACCAAGATGTTTCATTAGAGAGAACCCTCCAATCCTGATCAATGCCATAAATAAGTCCTACATGATAAAAAAGCCCCAGTACCATCAATACCGCTCTACAAAAGTCAAGCCCATGTAGCCGATGAAGATTTCCATTCATATTACACTCACTGAAAACGATTTAATAAAATAATTTTACTTATAGAAAATAAAAAGAGTGAAAACAAGCGAAAGCCCCAGGTAGAAACCTATGAGGATGATGACAAAACATGAAGACTGAGCTGACACTATCCGGACCGAGCCTAGTTTTATCGATACTCTTCTAATAAATCAGCAAGTTCTTTCTTAAAATCGCTGCCCAATTTAGGATCACGCAAACCATATTCAACAAAAGCTTTCATATAACCCAGTTTGTCGCCACAGTCATGTGACTTACCTGTCATATTAAAAGCTTCAACGGTATCAGACTCAATCAGCATATCAATGGCATCGGTTAGCTGGATTTCATCACCCGCACCAGGAAGTGTTTTCGCGAGTAAGGCCCAAATCTTTTCCGACAACACATAACGGCCAACAACGGCCAAATTAGACGGCGCGGTGCCTAACTCAGGCTTTTCTACCATGTTGAATATTTTAGTCGAGTCACCAGGGTTAATAGTTTCGCCTCCGCAATCGGCAATTCCATACTTATGGACTTGATCATCAGGAACAGGTGCGACCATAATTTGACTAGCAAGAGATTCGCGATAACGAATTAGCATCGACGCTAAATTTTCAGTGCGTTGATCTGCTGAGTACGAATCTAAAATTACGTCAGGTAACACAACGGCGAATGGATTATCACCAATACACGGCTTAGCACATAAAATGGCATGCCCAAGACCTTTAGCTTCGCCTTGGCGTACATGCATAATAGTGACATTTTTAGGACAAATAGCTTGTACTTCATGCAACAACTGACGCTTAACGCGTTTTTCTAACGTTGATTCAAGTTCATAAGATTTATCAAAGTGGTTTTCGATAGCATTTTTACTGGCATGAGTCACCAGTACGATTTCTTTAATACCGGCGCTAACACATTCATCAACGATATATTGAATCAATGGTTTATCCACTAAAGGTAGCATTTCTTTTGGGATGGCTTTGGTGGCTGGCAGCATACGCGTACCTAAACCGGCAACAGGAATAACAACTTTCATAAATATCCTTATTTAGCTAACACTAAGACTAAAATGGTTAACATTTAAATAGTAAAACTAAAATGGATCCGGCGTCGGATGAGAACGTATCTTGTAAGAAGGCAAATAACGCACCAACCAGCATAAGGTTAGGATGGTTAAAAACAATAAGGTATTCGAGGGAGATTGCAGGCTAAAATCGACAGAAATATGCAGTAGCATATGCACAATGGCCATAGCACATCCAAAGGCTACCCCCTTATACAGTTTGTTGTTACGAAGGTACATGGTCCGGCATGCTAACCAAAACGAATACAAGATCCAAAAACCTAAAATGGCTGTCATTACAACCCCGTACTCAATCACAAACTGAACATATTCATTATGAGCGTGGTCATAAAAACCAGAATAAAACTGCGGTTGCTGTTGGGGGAATACGGTATAGAAACTGCCGCCACCCGTACCGGTAAATAAGTGCTGTTTAATAATCGGTAGACTATCAATTACCACTTCATCTCGGGTTTCGGCACTAAACGAGGTTTCGTTTAAACGTTGTTTTACCTTATCGACACCAAAAATTGAGCCTACAATCAATAAATCTAAAATAAAAAGACTAACAACTAAAGGTTTAAATAACGTTGGCGGACGACGGTAAATAAACAAAGACAACAACGACACCACAGCCAAAGCGGTAAAAAATCCGGCGTTGCCCATACGCGAACGGCTTAAGATTAAGCCAATCACCATGATCACGATCGCCAAGCGTAAAATAAGTTTCCGACTAAATAGTGTTGATAGTAAATCTATTAACATTCCGCGCAAATCGAACTCTGTCTTGCTGGTTTTTAGCTCTGATAACAGCCAACCAAACGCAATAGAAAGGCATAACGCTAAATAATTAGCAAAATGGTTTTGGTATACAAACGATCCCTTGGCCCTGTCACCGTCATGATAGCCAAAAATTGGTGATACATCTAACTGCAATAAATTCAGTAAGGTGCCATAAAAAGCCTGTATACAACCAGAAACAATAATCGCAATGAGTAACCAACGCAACGCCTGTGCCTGCTGACAATACTGACTTAGTAATAAAATGAATAGGGTAAAGCAAAAGGTTTTTAGTAGTTGCTGGGTGGTTTGATAGGCATCTACCGTATCAATAGCAGGTATCCAATTAAGCAGTTGCAAACACAAATACGCCAACATTAATCCTGTTGGAATTAAAAGATGTTTTTGCCAACGATAGCGTAGCAATAAGTCATTATGTATAAAGCAATAAACTATATGAGCGATTGCGAATAACACAATACCAAACTCTAATATTGCTAATGACCAAATTCGATTGCTGCCTAGCGGGATCGGCATCCATATAATTAATCCGCATAACCCTAACAACATCACACGCTGAAATGGCCCAAAAGACGCTGTTACTTTATTTTTCTGAATATTCATTAAGACACATATCCTGTTTAATCCATTGTTCATCATTGGCGCTAAAAGCAGGAATTGAATATTTAAAATAGGTACAGATTAATGGGGTTAATTGATATTGCCTAGTCAATTTTTTTAAATCATTACGCATTAACCAATTTGCACTTGCGGCATTTTTAGCGGTAGTAAACACTAACTTTTTTTGGATCACTGTTAAGTTAGGCCAATATGCAAAGCCGATTGCCAACACTTGATGCATGACTTCTGGAGTATAAGGCCCATAATGTAAGGCTTGTTCTAAATACGGCCAAGCTTGAACAATATCATCCTGTATAAAAGCCAAATTGTAAGCATAGTCGCTATATGCATTTGGCCAATTGGGTCGCTGCACAATCGCATCTAAATACAATTGATTAAATACCGAATTATTCGATTGCGCTAGCTTCGAAAATATACCCCACTCCATGACCTTGGCTAAGGTTAGTAGATAATGTGGGTTTTTGCTGTCAAGACTAAATGCGTAATTTGCTGCCAATAAGGCATTAGTATATTGTATTAATGTTGGTTTGCTGCTTTGTTGCCATTGGTCAATATAATACCGAGACTTAAAGTGATATGCGTTAGCGAATCCTTTTTGTAGCAATATAGGTAATAACCCTAGTAACGCAACAATAATAAGTGAGTATATTATGCGTCTTGTAGACAAGGTTATTTTATTCATCAATTATCTCGGCGCATTAAATAACGAGCAGGAAATACTGTGTGGTATCAATGTCGTCATTGAATAAGCATAATCTTCATCAACTAACGCACTTATTACATCATGGGCTAACGCCAGCTTAGGAGGCCGACGTTTTAATGAATGACAATCGGACGCAACGATAGAATATATTCGTTTCTGCATAAAATATTCGCTCAATTGCTGTGGGGCTGGTCCCATATCCCCCAATAACGATGCTGCGGTTAATTGAAATAAGCAACCAGCTTGCACAAAAGGAGTGATCCGCTCAGGATGGGTTTGTAACTCGCGGTTACGCTCTGGGTGAGCAATCATGGGTAATACATTTTTTGCTAATAGCCAACTAATCAGCTTGTCTGTACCCGGTGGAATATGGCTGCTAGGCAGTTCTAGCAGCAACACATCTTTTTGCTGATAACGGCCTAAAAAAGGCAATTGCTGTTGCTCAATAAACAGCATGATTTCTGGCGAAATTCTTACTTCTGCGGCGGCGCGAACTTGTATTTCTAAATTTGTTAACGCCAACGCATCACACAATACACCATAGGCTGCGTTAATTGATTGTAGATTATTATCATAAATACCTAAATGAATATGAGGGGTCGCCACCATACGCGAGATCCCTTGCTCCACTGCTAGCGTAACTAAACCAATGGCTTCATCAATTGATTTAGCCCCATCATCAATATTGGGTAATATATGGCAATGCATATCAATCATGCCTTAGTGTTTTCCTTATGGTTGGCAGCAGGCTGTTTAATTGAAGAGTCTGCACCATAGGCTTGGTAGTAACCATAATCACCCTGATACCGTTGGGCATTTTTGGTATCAAAATAATTTAATACCACGCCAAACACTTTGCTCCGGGCTTGATTTAACTTTGCTAAGGTTAACTTAATGATTTCACTGCGAGTATGACCGGTTTTAACCACTAAGACCGTCGCATCGCATAATGAGGTAATAATCAGCGCATCGCTCACCGCATGAACCGGCGGTGTATCAATAATAATTTTACCGTATTGTGTCTTTAACACAGTCAACAATTCAGCAAACTGACTAGAGGTTAATAACTCTTGAGGATTTAACGGCACCGCGCCTGCGGGCATTACATCTACGTTGGGTTTGACCTCTTTGACGATACAGTTATGTATACTATCGGTACCCGATAACACATTGGCAAGCCCTGGCTGATAAGTGGCTAAACCAAAGCGCATTCCTAAGCTAGCTTTACGCAAGTCGGCATCAATAATTAACACTTTTTCCATGGTTGCGTAGGCAAATGCTATATTCATTGACGTAGAAGTTTTCCCCTCATTAGGAGTCGAGGATGTCACTTCTATGGTCGACAATTCACTGCCCATAGCCATAAGCGACATCGAAGTTCTGATGGTCCTCACGGCTTCTGCATGCAAGCGTAACTTAGGATTGTAAAAAGCAAAGTTAATATCGTCATAACTGGTGCCTCTTTTGGCTTTAGGCACATAACCTAATGCCCGTTGCGATAATAACTTTTCAACATCATCACTGGTTTTTATGGTGTCGTTTAATGTATCCAGCAACAACACCAACACCATGGAGAAACCCAAGCTGGCAATAAATGCCAAAATAATGATCACTTTCTTTTTTGGTTTTTCAGGTATTAACGGCACAACCGCGCGATCAGTAAAACGTGCTACCGGTGAGTCAAAGTCGCTGGTCACTTCGGTTTCTTTTTGGCGAGCTAAAAAGCTGTCAAATAACTGTCTATTGGTATCGACTTCACGTAGTAAGCGCTGGTAATCAGTGTCTTTGGTACTTAAGTTTTGATAAGCGCCTTTGGCTTGGCTAAATTGTGCTTCTAATGCTCTCAAGTTTTGCACCGCGGTTTGGGCTTCGTCTTCAATCCCTTGTACTAAACGGCTTACTTGCTTAAGTAGGTTTTGTTGCACCGCAGTTAATTCAGCCTGTGCGGCAATCATTTTGGGGTGTTTAGGGCCATAAACTTGCTGTAGTTCAGACACTTTTCGCTCAACTAACACCACCTCGCGCTTTACGTTTTGTACCGACTGATGCGACGTCACCTCAGGTAAGCTTTCTAGACGGCTAATGTCAGTGGCACCATAACGTCTCACTACTGCCATAAAGCTGTCAGCTTCGGCTTTACGCGATCTCGCTACAGTAATTTCATCACTTAAACGCTCTAGCTCTTTAGCATCTAATGCCGTAACCCCTTCTACGTCAATTAGGCCATTTTCAACCTTAAATAGCTCTAATTTATATTCAGACTTATCCAGATTTAGGCGTAAATCTTCTAAACGGCCACCTAACCACACATTGGCCTTTTGGGTCATGCCCATTTTGGCTTCTAACTGGCTTATAATGTAAGTATCACCCACAGCATTTGCTACCTGTGCGGCAAGCTGCGGATCTGAGTTTTCATAACTAATTTTTACTATTTGCGTTTTACGCACCGGGGAAATACTAATATTTTGGGCGAAGGTATTAATTAATAAATGTTTGGCAATATCTTGGTTAATTTGCCTATCAACTATAGCGAATTCTTGAGGGATAAAATTTAACTTTGATATAAGCTGTGACTTAAGCTCAGCAAACCAACTTGGCGGCTGGTTAAAAACCGGGTGGTTTATTAAATCCAGATGGTTAAATACCCGCTCGGCAATACTGCGCGATTTAATAATCTCAAACTGAGTTAAATAATATTCTTGCTGACCAGAATTAATACCATACACTTCATCGATTTTAATCGCTTTAGCTTGCTCAGATTCAATCAGTAACATCGATGAAGCCTTGTAAATCGGCGTCATGCTATACACCACAAACACGGTTAATGCAGTCACTAGTAACGCAAATGTAAAAATGCGCCACTTAAAAAGCAATATAGGTAGAAGCAGTTTTTTAACATCGATAAGTTGATCAATTTGCATTGCCGCAGGGCTAATTACATTGCCAGGGGAAGCACTTTGGCGTCTTTCTTGGAAGATCATTAAAAAAATCTCTGTTCAATAGTAATGGTGTCGCCGGCTAGAATCGGACTATTAATATTGCCGCGTTCAGACTCGACTTTGCTTCCCTCACGGGATATGGCAATTTTATCTTCCGAGGCTCTTTCGGTTAAACCACCTGCTAAGGCAATTGCTTGGTTAACCGTCATCCCAGGTTGATAAGGGTAACCACCAGGCTGTTTAACTTCACCATGGATATAAAATGGTCGGTATTCGACCATGCCGACAAACACACTTGGCTCAACAAAATAATCGCCTTTTAACCCCTTGTACACCAACTGCTCAACCTGTTTAATCGTGAAGCCATTTAATTTCAAAGCGCCCAAAAAAGGGTAATTAATGGTGCCACTATTGGTTATTTTGGTTTCTAGGGTTAAGGCGTCTTCACCATAAACTTTAATCACAATGGTATCCCCTGCTCCTAAACGGTAATTTTGGGTTTCAGCACTGGCCAACATAGGTTTTATCAGCAGAAACAATGTCATAACACAGAGACATAGATGAGCTACATACTTCATGGGAATCCTATAGGGTCATTTCTGCATTAATGAAATAGACGTTGCGATCAAACGTATATTGTCGATCAGTAGAATCAACTTGAGCAATATTGACACCAGTTTCTAAAGTTAACCAACGACTAACACTATAATTAACGGCAAATTGGTAAACTTTACTTTTGTCTTCGCGTTCAATACCAGTGTAATTATCGTTGACATGGCTAAAGCCAATTTTCGATCTGAATAACTCACTCCATTCATGATTCCACTTCACGCCATAGCTGGTTACCCTTACATAATCTCCTAAACCATTTGGATCGCGACTTTCGCGTCCCGTAGTGAAGTCAAATGCCGAATAAGTAAGAGGTTTCCAGGTAACTTTAGCATCCCAAGATAAGCCGCTAAAATCTTCCCGGTTTTCATTATCAAAACTTTTTTGCTGATAACCTACTTTTATACTGCCCTCTGTCGCAGCGGTAGCCTCCCACTCGACTCCCAGTCTTACTGTATTCGTTTTACTGTCACGGTCGCCTGTTGGATCAATCAAATCGTAGGTAGTGTCAACACTTTGCAAATCAATAAAAATACTGGTTGCTGAATGGGTATCATAATAAAGTGTAGTCCCTAAAGTAGTGTTTTCATAATTACGATATTGGGTAACTGTTTCAAAATTACTGTATTCCTTGCTAAAGTATTTAGCATTAACTCTTACCCTTGCTGGAGTCGTCTTTGCTCCATATTCATAATAGCCACCCGCACTGAGCACATCATAAGTATTAGGTTCATCTTGGCTGTTACCGCTATTACCCTCAAAAATACCTGTACCACGGTCTTCATGACCAGCAATGTACATTGCTTCAAGATTAAAACGATTTGATTGGTTTAGCTCAACCTCAGAACGCGCCCGAAGTAACACATCTAAATAATTGTCATCACTACTATCGAAATAATCAGCATATTCAATCCCAGCCTCTAAGGTATGGATATTGTTACCATCCAATAGCTGGGCTTGCACTGCTGGCGTAACCGTTAAAATCCAGCTGTCTTGAGTATCAGTTGTAGCACTACTGATATTATCATCATATTTCAGGCCGCTATTTAATCCTGGGATAAAATCAATTCCCGATTCAGTTTGAATCATGCCAGCGTTTTCATCTACGGCAACAGCTGGGTTAACAAGTACTATTGAAGTAACAACCGTGGCAATGCAACTTAATTTAAATGGTATTTTCATAACTTATATCCTTATAAAATAAATAGATGATTAACAGGGGAAAATGAAAAGGCTCTCATCTAGCCTGTCGATTTCAGTTTTAAACTTCTAACTAAATTGTTAATCTTTCGGCGCTCTTCTAATGGATAATCGAAAGATACAATCTAAGAACTTAGATGCTGGCTCAGATGCATTATGCAATAGCATATGATGTAGTCATCTCCGTATGCTTGTATCGGAGATCCAGCGTTTAATTTAACGTCTTATACAAGCAACAAATTACAGCTTTAAAGAGTTAGCGGAATGACGAAAATAGTAGACTTATAGAGTCATTAATAAACATTTTTACCAACAAAGCCCGTAAAGAAGGTCAAAAAGACAATTCTTACATCCCACCACAATGACCAATTACGGATATAGGCAAGATCAAATTCAACTCGTTTCTCCATCTTTTCTAAAGTATCGGTTTCACCTCGCCAGCCATTAACTTGCGCCCAACCGGTAATCCCAGGCAATACCTTATGACGTAACATGTAGTAACTCACTAACTTACGATATTCTTCATTGTGTGAAACAGCATGTGGCCTAGGACCCACTACCGACATTTCGCCTCTTAATACATTAAAGAACTGAGGTAATTCATCTAAAGACGTTTTACGAATAAATGCACCAACACGGGTAATGCGTACATCGCCTTTACGTGCTTGAGTCACTGTTTCATCATTTTCAGTCACTGTCATCGATCGAAACTTCCACACTTTAATTTTTCGACCATCTAAACCATATCGATCTTGCTTAAATAGAATCGTTCCAGGAGAGGACATATATACTGCAATTGCGACGGCAATTAACACCGGTGATATAACAATGATGGCGCATATACTGAATACAAGATCAAAACTACGTTTATAAAAACGTTTCATACCATGAACAGGTGACTCAAATACACTAATAGTATCGACCTCACCTACACTGCCAATATGAGCATGCATTAGATTTTTCAATAAGAAATCGGGCGTAATCAGTACATCTACAGTGCTGTCTCCTAAGGTAAGAATAATCCCCGCAATGCGCTTTTCGGCTAACATAGGCAAGCAAACATATAACTTTTGTATTTCCCCAGTGCGAGCAAGTTCGACAGCATCGTTTATAGAACCGGTAAGTAAAGATGCATCTAAATTTTCAATTCTGCTTGGTTCTCGATCATCGAAGAAACCAACACATTCAAAACCTAATTCATCATGTTTGATGATTTCGTCATATAAATTTTTACCGGTTTCAGTTAATCCCACAATGGCGATTTTCTGGACACTATAACCTTTTAAACGACGGACACGCTTAACCTCACGAACACAATAACGCCAACTGACTAATGCAAATACCGACAACAGATACCAAGCGGCCATGGTGAAGCGAGAATAAACTTCACTGTATTTAAATAAAAATAACACTAAGGTCATTAATAAGAATGCGATGGTAACATTAAAAAAAATCAACCAACACATGGTTGAAAAACGACCCAAGCGCCAAGATCTATATAGCCCAAGTGACTCCCCTATATAACTATAAAAAAACAGTACACCACTTAACACCAACAAATAATCTTTATTAAAGGTAATGTTATAACCGTGCATAATAATTAATAATGCACAATAAATAATGCAAATATCGATGATCCGTAACAAAAAATTATAACGGGCACCGACGAACTGAAATTTTGAAGACCGATCCATTTCATTCACCTAATTAGCTGTAAAAATTAATTATTGATAACTTGGTTAATACTTTATTAACTAATTTTTTGGCCTCAATTATTGAAACACTCTCGGCATAACATCTAAACTCAGGAGCATTTCCGGACGGACGTAAATGTATAATATTGCCATTAACAAAGATAAAGCGGAGTCCATCAATAACATTGACGCTCGACAATTCATCCCCCAAAAGGCCCAGTTGCCCTAACAGCACTTGCGAATTTTCTTGACCTATTGCAATGATTTTCTTACTGCGCTCTGTAGCAAACTCCGTCAAACGATCACTATGAGTATAACGTTGAGGTAAATCTGTCACTAAAGCGGCAACCGAACGAGAGCTTGATATTGCATGATATAACACCATCAACACAGGTAAAATCGCATCTCTCGTGGGTAGAGCTGACAATGTGTTGCCATCAACTTCAATCGTGGACCCCAATAAAAAGCCGCCATTGGCTTCAAAACCCGCGACACACTTATAAAAAGGGTTAAGTTCCTCAAAAGCCGCAATAACATAAGGTGAACCAATTTGAGTCCGAATCACGAACTGGAAAAAACCACTTTGTTCAATTGCTGTATTGCAGCTCACAGGCACTGCCAACGCTTCAATATTTAATGCTTTAGCACACAGTAATCCTAATATGTCACCACGCAACCAATGACCATTTTCATCAGCTAACATTGGTCGGTCACCGTCACCGTCAGTCGAAAACAATGCATCTAGCTGGTATCGCTGTGTCCATTCAATCGCTTTTTGGCAATCAGCTTCGGATACAGCTTCAGTATCGATTGCAACAAAAGTATCACTGCGACCAATTAAAATGATTTCAGCACCTAACTGTTGGAATAACCGCGGATATAAATCTCTCCCTGCACTGGAATGTTGATAAATACCAATACGTTTACCTGATAACCAAGGTCTGCTAAATAAGCTGCTATAACGAGTAATATAGTCATTACTAGCAGTATCATCGACACTAAGCTTTTGAAGCTGCTGGATCGGTTCATAGGTAAATTCGCCATTAATAATAGCGATTTCGTCTGATTTATTGATTTCTCCGTCGGGGCGATAAAACTTAAGTCCGTTTCGATCAAAAGGAATATGACTGCCCGTTACCATAATACAAGGAATACCTTGTGCCATCGCACAACTCGCTAACGCAGGAGTAGGAACCACGCCATAGAAAACAACATCTACATCACATTGCGCTGCTGCAGTTGCACATGCCTGAGCCATAGCCAAACTACTAGGTCGATTATCAATAGCAATCGCTATCATAGAGAAACTAAAAGAAGCTTTCATTACATGAATAAAAGACACCGTAAAAGCGCCGCACACATTGGAGGTAAAATCGCTGACTAATCCCCTTGCACCACTGGTGCCAAAACCAATATTGCTTATGGCGATAATGTTTCTCGAATCAAGCATTGGTTATGCCATTGGTATCAACGCGTCCATAACGATCATCAAAACGAACAATATCGTCTTCACCTAAATAAGAACCCGACTGCACTTCAATCAGTTCTAATGGCAATTTCCCGGGATTCTCTAAAGCATGGATTGCACCTACTGGAATATAAGTAGATTGGTTTTCTGTTAACAGTAATTCATTTTCGCCATTAGTCACTTTGGCAGTACCTGTAACAACGATCCAATGTTCTGCACGATGATGATGCATTTGAACCGATAATTTAGCGCCAGGCTTAACAGTAATTCGCTTAACTTGAAAACGACCTCCGTGGTCAATAGAATCGTATTTCCCCCATGGTCTATAAACTTCGCGGTGATGTTGCCATTCGTTTCGGTTCTCAGATTTTAACTGCTCGACCACTTGCTTAACTTGTTGAACTTCTGACTGCTTAGCAATCAAAATGGCATCTTTTGTTTCAACCACCACCACATCGTCTAAGCCGATAACGGTCACTAGTTTTTCAGTTGCGTTAACATAAGTATTTTGAGTATTGATACCAATCACATCTCCTTTAAAGACATTGCCATACTCATCTTTATCTTCAATTTCCCAGAGCGCAGTCCAACTACCTACATCACTCCAACCACAATCCATGGGTACAACAACCGCATGCCTAGTTTTCTCCATTACAGCATAGTCGATAGAATCATCTGGACATGCTTCAAAAGCTGAATTATCGATTCGAATAAAATCAGCATCATGAGTAGTATTAGTCATCGCAGCTTCACAAGCGGAAAAAATATCAGGACTATGCAAAGCAAGCTCTTGTAAATAAGCACTTGCTTTGAATAAGAACATGCCGCTATTCCAATAATATTGCCCTGTGGCAATATAGTCTTGTGCGGTTGACAAATTTGGTTTTTCAACGAAATGAGCTACATTAAAACCGAATTCGTTGGCTAATATGTCACCACGCTGAATATAACCATATCCGGTTTCGGGAGCCGTTGGCACTATTCCAAAGGTAACTAACTTGTTCTGCTCAGCTAAAGAAACAGCTTGCTTAACTGTTTCACAAAAAGCCGACTCATTTTTAATGACATGATCCGCAGCAAGCACTAACAATATAGGGTCATCACCGTCTTGAACCGCTAACATCGCAGCAAGCGCAATGGCAGGCGCAGTGTTACGTCCTACAGGTTCTAAAATTATACCGCTATTGTTTATATTTTTTAAACGAAACTGTTCAGCTACAGAAAAGCGGTGTTCTTCATTACAGATCACTAATGCGGGGGAGTGAGCAATACCTTGTAAACGATTTGCCGTCGTTTGCAACATTGAATGATTACCCAATAACGTTAGGAACTGTTTGGGAAATTGTTGTCGAGATAAAGGCCACAAACGAGATCCCGAACCACCAGCCATAATTATTGGTAAAATCATATTAAAAACCTTTAATTAAATTTAAGACATAATAATTTATAATAATCTACAAATTACGATAACTTATTTTATTTAACAAACTAGTCTGTCAAATAAAGATAAGATTAAATCAAACTGTGATCATCTAATAGACACTAAGAGTAGAGATATCGTTTTAACATTAAGATAGAGAAAACATACCCTAAAGAACGCATTAGACAGATAATTATCACTAATAAGATTGCGTTCATAAATAAGTAAGGACTACTATAAAACAGAAACAACACCAATAAAACAGTAAAAAATAACACCAACAAGATACGATTTAAAACCCTAATAATTCTAATAAAATCATGTGACGAAGTGAATATCACTTATGTAAAAAAAACCTAACAATAATGCAAAGTTAAGATAGCTACACAAAATCCAACAAAATTACATTAGATTATCAAATCATCTATGTATCAAGTACAACTCAGAAGCTAATTTTTATTTTTTATATAGCTTACAAAAATTGGAAATATTTTTACGCCGTCAATAATATAACGTTTAAACAATCTTTTCGGAGACTGGGATAACCTATAAAGCCACTCTAAAGATAAGTTTTGCAGAAAAACAGGTGCTCGTTTTTCTTCACCACTTAAAAACAAAAAAGATGCACCAACACATAAAGCCACACCAGTAGCACCTGATTCTTTTAATTTAGTAGATAATATTTCTTGTCTAGGGGACCCTACACAAATAAAAATTAATTTTGCCGGATTATCTAAAACAAAATTAACACATATATCAACTTCGTCGTCATTATCAATAAAACCCATAGGTGGATTATAATGATTCACTGAAGCCAATCTATACTTGTCAGTAACAAATCTGATTGTTGCATCGGAACAACCAATAACCGTTATGGGATATTCTTTACTTGATATACTTTCTACTATTCTTTTAGTTAGATCACTCCCTGGTATCACATTACCAATATCAACACGTGCAACTTTAGATAACAAATTTAGAACTCTGCTATCATTTACCGTTATATCAGCCTGTTCATATACTTTTTTAAAATCAGAATTTGAATTTAACCTGACTACATGGTCAACATTAGGAGTGACTACTGTAACGTATTTTTCATTGACGTTTAAAATAAGAGCAGTCAAACTTTCAATAGAAAACCTATTAAAATTAACACCTAAAAAACTTACCTTAGTTAAAGATTCCATTTAACTTTTCCCAACGAAAAAATCAGACATTTTTATTTTCCCAAATAATAAGAAAACAAAACCAACTAAAACTTTTCTTAATGTAATTAAAAATAACGAAACCGAACGTAAACAATGATTTTTCAGAACACCGAAGGAACCTTTGTAATATCTATACTTAAACTCAGCGACAGGATCTCTATGCCCAATTGCATCAGAGTTACTAAATAAAATATTTTTAGATAAAAGCATAGCTCTTATAGCGAAATCAGTATCTTCCCCACCATTATTAATACTGCCAACACCGAAACTCTCATTAAATAACTTCAGTTTCATCACAATATCACTTTTATATATAGTCGTGTTTGAAGAAGCATTTTTAACTAACTTATAGGTACTATGGCTCTCTGTTGAATTTGGAATATCTACAGGATCTGAGCAAAACTTTGTATAAAACAACTGTACATCATCATTCTTTATTAACTTATCGAACCAGCCCCAAAACTCGGTTGGGTACCAACAGTCGTCATCAGGAAAAGAAATATAATCATAAGCATCTAACTCATTATAAAATTGGTTTATCAAAAAATTCCTGGCCTTTGATAATGAAATTATTTTTTTGCTATAATAGTACTTAGATAAATAATTGCTTGAACTATTAAGAATCAACTTATTCTCTAGGTGGAAATTCTGAAATAGAACTGCGTGGACGAAGGTCACTTCATTATTTTGCGAAAACAAACTATTAGTTAATCTCAGAAAATCTGAATAATTATCTTCATTGTATATACATGTAGTTAATAGCAAAATTCTCATAAATTAATTCCTAAATAAAAAGCTGGAGAGTCAAAAACAAAATCCATAAACTTACCATAGTAAGAATAAGACGTATAAGTAAGTTTTAGATTAAAATACAAAAATGATAGGGCGAAAGAAACAATAAAAATAAAAAAATCTGAATATCGATAAGCTGACAGCTTTGAACTAATAAAATTAAGCAAAATAAAATAAACCAACCATTTAAAAGAGTCGTAAAACGTCAAGAACCTTAATGGTAGAAATAAACTCGCGTGCGAAAAAAGTAAGGCGACAAAGAATAACAATAAGAACCTGTATATATTCCTATGTCTAGAATCATAAAGAAAAACAACTATTGCACTCAAAGTAAAAAGGGAAAAGTCAATTAACTTAACTATAGCCCCTCGAGACTGGTCTTCTAATTCCTCATAATTACCACTTAGGCTAAAATATGCTAATACATAAATAAATGATAAAATACTGGTAAACAAAAAAACTAATTTGTATGAAATATAATTTAGATTATATAGACAAAACAAAAATATTATGGCGACAATCAATACCGTTGAATTATGAGTTAACACTGAAACGACTGCAAATAAGAAACAAAGCTTTGGTTTTTTTATATACATAAAATAAAATGATAAAACCACTAACGAACTAGCTACTTGCTGCCGAATTAAATTATATGCATTACCAAAGTCATAAAAAACTAACATTTGAAATAAAACTAATGAAAAACAAATCAAAACCGAAACTCGTTCAATTTTGCAAATTTGTATAATGACAAAAGTGGGTATTAGGTAAATAAAGCAATGGACCCAAAAAATATAAAATGGATAATAACCATTAGTAAGTTTACTCGATATATAGACCAATAAATGATAGAAGGGTTCGGTAGGTTTTAGAGAAATATTTGCTAGATCATCCTCAAAAGCACTAGTAAATCCTAATTGATAATCAGCAAAGTTTTTAAAGTAAGAGTAATACCAGGCTAAATCGTTACCAATATGAAAAAAATCTCTGTTGAAATTTATAACAATAAAAAATAAAGTGAGAGAAATGGGAATTGTTTTTAAAAATTTATAGTCATTTGTATAAACAACTAAAAAAGTACAACATATAAAAGATAAAAAGGGTGTGACAAAAGAGAATAAAAATATAAATATATAAAAAAGATACAAATTCAAATCACTAATATCATCATTAAAATTAGCGAGTTCAAAATCATTATTATTTGATAAATTGCTCACTTAACTTTTACCCTTTAACCTATAAGCCACTCTTTTTATAATAAAAGGTAAGCCATCAATAGTTCTTAAGGCATAAAGAAATGATTTAAAAGTAACGAATAGACTACCCTCATCTTTGTTAATCGAGTAAAACAAACGTTTAGTGCCTATAAACCTTTTTATAAAAGTATTTAACCTTGGCATCACAATATAATAAAAACATAATAAGCTCTTCCTATCTGTAATAATACTTTTCAACCTAGCGTAGTCATCTCTTTCTAATTCAAGATTTTCGAGTAATTGATATTCATATTCAAATCTAAGTTTAACGGTCTGATAAGAACAAGTTTTATTAGAAATCCTGTATTCATCGTGATCTACGTGTATGAACGTAGGTTTGTTAAAATAAAATACATTTAAGTCATTTAAGTGTATTTTTAGTATTAGCACATGATCTTGATATTTTTTACAATTATCAAATCCGCCTATAAGCAACAAAGCTTCTTTTCTTGCCATGACCATCGGCGTGTAACAATTTCCATCTTCAAGTAAATCATATGATGTCACGCCTCTAAATTGACAGAAGTCTAACTGATAATTTTTACCATTAAATTTAGAGAACATATCGCTACAACAGACGTCACATTCAGTCTGCTGAGTAAAAAAATCAAGCTTATCTAAAGTTTCTTCAATTAAAAGCATATCATCGTCATCAAGAAAAGTAACAACTGATGTATTAGCAATTTCAATCCCTTTATTACGAGCTATACAAGCACCTGAGTTTATCTCTAATGCGTAATAAAGTAAGTTATTTGAAAATTCAGAAGAAATACTATCAATTAATTTCTTGGTTACAATTTGGTTAGTAGTATTTAGACCATTATCATCAATAACGACAATAAATATTCTTGGATGCATACAAGAGTATATTGATTGTAAAATCTTATCAGCTCTTCCATATGTGGGTATTACAACTGTTAATTTGTTCAAAAAACCACCTTGAAATAAAATTTACTTTCCCAATACAAAATATTTAACGTGAGTATTACTACTAAATATTTTATCAGTCACAATCGGACCTAAAACACCTAACACAAGTCCAATAAGGAATATTACTTCCATATCAAAAAAACCTATTTTATTTAAAATAATACGTGATGAAGCTGTAAAGAAAACATGAAAAAGATAAATAGAAAAAGAATACAAACCAATATATGCAAGTATTCTAACTCTTAACTTTAGTAAAAAAAGAAAAATACATGACATAAAACCTACAATAATTGTCTCAGCTCTACCATCGAAATCAATAAAGATTTTAAATATAAATACAAATGAAACAACCAATAATAACAAATACAATTTATGACTAAAAGATTGATATCGTGTAGTCATCATTCCATACAAAAAAAATGGCAATAAATAAACAAAACCTGAAAGTGAGAAGTAATTAACCTCAACGCCATACAAGTAAATTGATATGCAAATTAAGATTAAAAAACATGATATAAAGAAGTTATCAAAAGCCTTATAATACTCCAATAAAACTACAAAACAAAAAACTAAGAATATTGCTTCTAAGAACCAATAATGGCCTACTGGAATGATATGAATAAATTTTAAATCAATATCACCACCGTTTGTCCCTGGAATGTAATACTGTAAAAGCGCAAATAGCGTTCCAACTGTCAAAAGAGGATAAAGCAGTCTGCTGGTTTTCTTTTTTATAAAAACAAAATAATCAGACCTTATTGGCCGAAAGCCATATAAAACCCCAGATATAAAAGCAAACAAAGGCATTCGAATATAAACAAATAAATCATTAATTTCTCTGAGTAAACCTGTACTTATTTTCATTCCTTGCATCGGTGTTGAACCAATAACATGATAGCTGACTAATAATATACATGCGATACCTCTTAGTGTATCTATTTGCATTTTTCTATTATCTATCACAAACTAACCTTAATTTAATTAAAAATATAAACCACCCTATAAACTAAATTAAGCTTTAAACATTAATGATATTATTTACGCTCATTAAAAAAGCTCAAGTTAGTCGCCACTTTCTGATAGAATAAAGACATCACCTAGCAAATAATTAACAATTAAAAACTTATAACTTCAATGACAACCATTCACAAAATACAGGTTAGCACTTGCAGTTATTCTAATTAATTACTTATTTTAATATTTAAAATACTATGAGTATGGATGAAAGTTATTAATAACAATTTAAGGATAATAAATAAAAATTCTACTTAACAACCATAAAAAACATTAAAGCAACACCTATGAGTGTGGTTAATATTCTTTTTAAAGTGTGCCAAGCTCCTGATGGCAGCAAATATTTACCCATAATATAATAACATTGTATATAATTTACGAATGAACTAAATACGATTGCCCAGCTTAGCAATTCTAAATCGTTCATCAAAATACCAATGACTATCCCAGTTACATTTGTACAAAAAGCAAATAACCCACATTTAAGCATCAAATCAGTTCTACCTGCTGCTTGATAGAAACCGCCACTAGTACTCATAACTATTTGAATTGGAATTGATACGGATAATATTTCTAATAACGGAGTTACTCCATACCACTGCTCACCAAGCAAAATATAAACTATTTCTTCAGATAAAAAACAAATAACAACACCGACGAACAAACCTATTATTGAAATAACAATTATGAATTTATTGTGAAGCGTTTCAAATTTATAAAGATCATTTTTCAACTCCATCATAACAGGCTGTATTGCAGGTGACATAGCAAATGTGAGCAACAACAAAGGATAACGCATTAATTGATAAGCTTTATCATAAATACCTAAGCTAACTGTTCCTAAATACTTACCAACAAGAATATTATCTAAATTTCTTGAAAAATAATTTAAGAAATTAAATCCCGCCTGATGTTTTGAAAAAGCTAGTATTTTGTATGTATGCGATAACTCTTTACCAAACCACGGCATACCTATTTCTGTATTTTTTGAACCTAGAACAACTAAGATGTACTTTATAAATGCTACTGTTAAAGGTTTTAATGATAATGCCCATATAGGCTCTAAATAATACAGTGATACCAATACGACAACAATTGAAATCACTTCAGCTATAGCTTCACATCTAGCTATAGATATAAATTTTTTATCACGATTGAATGATGCTAAAGGAACAATAATAGCTGTATTAAAGATAATACTTATTGCGACAGGAATAACTAAATATTGATATATTTCATTATTATAAAACCATGAAATCAATGGTGATGCCGCAAAAAACAATATCGACACAAAAACACCTAAAATCCAAGTAAAGCTGTATATACCATCACGCATTTCTTTTGGGATTTTAGCTTCATTAACCAATGCAGGCCCAAAACCCATCTCACTGACTAAAGCAAAAAATACTGAAAACACTTGAATAATAGCAAATATACCAAACGTTTCAGGGCTGAACATTCTAGCTAATATCATCATCGATAATAACTGTACAGCATAAACTAAATATCTCCCCGTCATACTATGTAATATTGATTTTATTAACTTTTTATCTATCGTAACCTCAGGCATTTATTACTCTTTTATTATTTTTAAGAACAAAATTCAAATAATAAGTAGCTAACAATCTCAATTAAATAGCGAGTTGACAACATAATATACTTGCAGATTAAAATTAAAAATTTATTAGTTCGATATTCAGTTCAATTCTGTGTTGTATAATTACTTGCTAATTGACCAAGTGAAAACATGTGTTTTTTATAGCTTACAGCAATAACCCATTAATATTTTTATTTGTAAATTACGTTCGTTAGCTATAAGGGCATGTTGAGTTCACTTTTGTATACCGCATTAACCATGCTGTCATACTTGCTTAACTTGAATTATTGTCAATTCTGTTAATATGATTGAGGTATTTAAACGGCTCGACATTCTACTCATTGCTTTCATAACATATTGTGAAGACTAATATTGACTTTCCTGTAAGTGAAAAAATAACCTTAGACTATAAAAAGCGCTATTTCAAAAGTAGCCAAAATATTCTCTCGTATCGATGGCTAATGACGGCATCTGGTGACTATTTCATTGTGATAAACAGCGGTAAATTTTGCCTATTTGGAAATTACCTATTGATATAGCCTATAAATCCACTGATCACCATCAGCTGTTAGATAACAGCTCTAGCCTCCAATCATGTTTAATCGCGAAAGATTTGGACGATATGTTGTCCTGGCAGCTTGTTTATTTTAGCCTTTGCAATACGATCTGTATTATAGGGCTGTACTGCCAGAATAACTTACCGTATTCACATTATAAATATAACAGTAAGACTATTTGACTTTAGTAAAAAACCTCTTTCTCGGCAATTGGATGACGCCAAACATCTATAATGAGTATCGCAGTTATGTTACTCATTATTGAGTGAACATTTGCTAAAATATTGATTTTATTTATTTTAATAGCACTTAGAACTTAGAACTTAGAACTTAAATGAATTATACAATGTACGTAGCACCTGTATTTTTGAAAGTTTGTATCTAACTTTAGAAAATAAGTAACTTTTATTTTTAAACCGACTCAAACCTCCAGGGGGTATCATAATATTCTCGTCCACACAAAAAACAAACTTATTAGAACGATTTGCAATTTCAATTGCTTGATTGATATCGCTCTCTACAAAAAGAGAAGAATCACTGTTTTTATAGAAATTAGCTTTATGCGAATAATAATCCGATTGAGCTAGTCGGTCTGCTTTTCCAGGCAAATCTAACATAATCAATTTATTAAATTTAACACCATTTTTAGATAACCAAACCTCTGTTTGTGTACGATACTTTTCTAATCTATTAGTTACTAGATAATCAATTTTCTCAGTAGGAATAAATCGTGGCTTTGCATTACATAAAAATTGCACATATTTATCACCATCATCATTTTCTTCATTTGATGGGTCATAACAAAGTACACCATCAATATCAAAACACGAATTAGAAACTACTGGATGGTGATAAATATTCCATTCAAAAACACGAGGTGGCTCAACCTCAGTAAGAACAATATCTACATTTTCATGGTTTTTATGGCTAGAATATACCGCGGCAGTAGTTATCAACCCTTGAAATTTCGTTGGAATTTGTTTTAAAGAATTCAACATTGAATTTCCAGACAAAATACTATCATCAATAAGTAAAATATTTTTTGCATCATGTGAATTTACGATGTCCGTTCCTACATCACGAGTTATACCCTTGCAAAGCTTTTCATTTCTAATAAATGCAGGTAGATCTATACAATTAACATTAAGTAGCAATGAAACCATATAAGATGGAACCATTCCACTCCTTGGGATACCAACAATCAAATCAAAATTCTGAGTGTTGATCTTGTAAATATTATCACTAATATCTCTACTTAAATCACTATATGATTTATATTTCATTAATCCCTCAACAATCAAAACAAAGTCAAATTTTATTTAATTAAGCTAAATACTTATCGATCAATATATTATTTTGACTTTACAAGATAATTTAAAATCCGAGTAGAACCTATTGATTTACAAAGCTGATATTAACACTGCACGTGCCAATTAATCATATATTTATCCGATATAATTTCAATCATTCCCAAACAGGTCTCTGGTATACACTTTATCGGCTACATCACTTAACTCATCTGCAGCTCTATTAGATACAATCACATCCGCATCTGCTTTAAACTGTTCGAGATCACGATAGACTGTCGAATGATAGAATTCATCTTGCACTAATACGGGTTCGTAAATTATAACTTCAACACCTTTGGCTTTAATGCGCTTCATTACCCCTTGAATACTTGAAGCCCTGAAGTTGTCTGATCCTGACTTCATTATTAAACGATAAATACCCACTTTTTTAGGATTACGCTTTAAAATTGACTCGGCAATAAAATCTTTACGGGTAGTATTGGCGTCGACGATTGCGCCAATAAGATTGTTGGGGACATCTGAATAATTTGCTCTAAGTTGCTTGGTGTCTTTAGGTAAGCAATAGCCACCATAACCAAAAGAAGGGTTGTTATAGTGATTACCAATCCGTGGGTCTAAGCACACACCATCGATAATTTGTTTACTGTCCAGGCAACGTGACTCCGCATAAGTGTCTAACTCATTAAAGTATGCAACACGCAATGCGAGATAAGTATTAGAAAAAAGTTTCACCGCTTCGGCTTCACTTGAGTGGGTAAATAAAACTTGAATATCTTTTTTAATTGCACCTTGCAACAGTAAGTTAGCAAAAATTCGCGCGCGCTCGCTTTGCTCACCCACAATGATACGTGATGGATACAAATTGTCGTGTAGTGCCTTACCCTCTCTTAGGAACTCAGGCGAGAACATAATGTTATTGGATGCAAACTCTTGCTTAATCCGTTCGGTATAACCTACAGGAACAGTAGATTTGATCACCATTATGGCATTCGGGTTAATGCTAATGATATCTTTAATCACAGATTCAACTGACGATGTATTAAAATAGTTCGCCACAGGGTCGTAATCAGTAGGTGTGGCAATGATGACAAAATCTGCTTGTTGATAAGCAGTGACTTTGTCTTGCGTTGCCGTAAAGTTAAGCTTTTTGTTAGCTAAAAAGTCTTCTATTTCTGTGTCGACAATCGGTGATATTTTATCATTAAGTTGGTTAATTTTTTCTTTAACGATATCGACAGCTACTACCTCATTATGTTGCGCCAGAAGCATGGCATTTGATAAGCCTACGTAACCAGTACCTGCGATTGCAATTTTCATATAGACAAACATCCTGTTGATCTTAAATATCTTTTTTATTCGAAACATCCAGAGCATATTGTTAAGTACATGCACTTATGAATCTCGTTAATAGTCAAAGGCAAACATTTAGAGCTGAGGTCGCCAACATAAATATTTAAAGATGACAGCGAAGAGTAAAACCGGCTCCTGCTATTTCATCAATCCATTGGAGCTTCTAATTTGTTGTTCCGGTAATATTGTTAATCCTGAATCGCCCTTTGAATAAAATGACAACAAAGTCTTCAACGAAAAACATGTGAAGATGACGGCGTAAGATTTTAACGGATAGTAAAAAAAGACACGCTACCGCCACTAGATTGCAGCTTCCAGATTGCTGTGACACCTTTCAAGTTGTTGATTATGTGACTTTTATCTTTAATAATGAAAAAGTAAAATGAATCCTTTTTATGTCCTGTATACACAATATAGTTGATGGTGAGTTTTAGGCATTATCGATACCTAAATAAAATCAGCCACCAACAATCATTTTCAAGTGAATTAACAACACGTATGACACCTAAAGTGATGTAGTGGGATGCAGCGAAACAATAATGATATGAGATCACATCGGTAAACTAATGAAACAAATCATCTGATGATTGGCTTCAACACAGTTATCATTTGCGTCATGCCTTGTTTAAAATTTCCCTTTCTACTTTCTGTTTTACGTAAATATTGTTTCGTTCAGTATTAACTATAGTTTATACGTTAACTTAATGACTTTTTTTTGACGGTTTTTAACATTTAGCTGTTATTTTGACACTTTTTTGTTACATTTAAAATTAAACGCCATCAACTTACTACTTTTGTTCTAGTAATTCTGGAAGACATTTGCTAAAAAGACTCAGTTTATTGGCTTTTACATTGCACAATCAGATTACAGTTTGCATTCACATTTCCAGTGTGGTTTTGCACCCGTATGTAGTTTAACTAAATAAGATGCTTTGTTTTTGTGCATCATAAAAAATCTTATTCTAGCCATTTAGCTTAATGGTTAGTTAATTGATAGCAAAGTAGTAACAATACCGAATAAAAATAAACCCTTGTTTTAATTGATAAAAAATTATTCTAGAGCGTTGATAATTTAACATTTCCGTCTGATCTGCTATCCCTTTCAATTAATAGTTTAGCTGAGAATACTAGCCACACTCATGTGCTAACCTAAAAAGCTCATCATTTACATTTTTATAACAATAAGCGTGCCATTATATTGACACTATCAAAATTCAATCCTTTTAATGAGTAGATTAGGTCGTTATTTTGAACGGCGTTTTTTGTCGTACTTTCGAAGTATGCCTGCTGTTAATGTTGTGTCTTTATGCTCTCGTTTTGAAATTTCATCATCATTGCATTGTCGTTTAAGCAAAAACTGACTTATGATATTTCTGATTTACAACATTTTGCTAACATCATTACCCTGTAATCACTAACCATAACTGCAGTGGGATTTGCGTATTAAATTCGTGTTGTGTTGCATCGATAGATACCGCCATTGGCTTCTAATCTCAGTGGTATCTTCGGCTGTCTGCATTGCCACAATAACGGATGATTTATTTACTGAGGATTTTTTTAAACTTATCGAGCTGCGCTATAGTTCGGACAGCGTTGAGGACTTTAGTGACTGGCGTGACACTATTAATAAAGGCACTACGTTAGGTGATTATGAGCGCTTGCATTTAGCCAACCAGTTTGCTAATCGGCGGATCCGTTTTGTGAGTGACAGTGACCATTGGCATAAAAGTGATTATTGGGCTACCCCGCTTGAATCATTAGGGACTAAAGGTGGTGATTGTGAAGACTTTGCTATTTTTAAATATTTTACCTTAAAGGCCATGGGTGTGGATGAAAATAAAATGCGCTTGAGGTATGTAAGAGCACTGTTGATTAACGAACCCCATATGGTGCTGATTTATTTTGAAAACCCTAAGGCGATGCCTTTGGTGCTAGATAATTTAAAAACTACCATTTTACCTGCCGACCAACGCCGAGATTTAAAACCTGTATATTCATTTAATGGCCAAGGATTATGGTTAGCAAAGGCGCAAGGTCTTAGTACAGCCAAGCCCACCAGCGGCGGGACAAAAAATTGGACTGATTTAGTCAATCGAATTGAAAACGGCGAATAAACTGAACAAAAGGAACCGGAGTGAGCCATGTTTAAACAAGGGATGTCTTTAAGGTTACAGCTATATTTACTCATAGGCTGTTTGTCTATATTTAGTTTTAGCACAGCGATATATCACAATGTGTCGAATATGCGCAGTTATTTAAACGAGCAACTGAGTTCCCATGCGCAAGGGGCTGCACACAGCTTAGGGTTATCTATGTCACCTTATATGGATGAAGAAGGCTTGGTGATGGCTCAAACCATGACCAACGCCATTTTTGATTCAGGTTATTATCAACATATTTCTTTTACTGATATTGATGGGGTAAAACAGTTTGAGCGGGTCAACCCTGAAAGTAACTTCGCATTACCTGATTGGTTTATTAGCGGGTTTACCCTGCATCCTCCAGTGATGACCAGTGAAGTCAGTGATGGTTGGCGCATTGCTGGCATACTAGAAGTACAGTCACATGCGGGAACATCGTATTATGCACTTTGGGATCATGCGGTTAGCACATTTAACGTGACACTAGTGCAACTGTTAGTTGCATTTTTGTTGGTATATTTTATTTTAAAAGCAGTGTTAACCCCCTTGAGCAGTATTGTTCAACAAGCCGAGTCGGTTATTCAAAAACGTTTTAGCTTAAATACTGTACGCCCTTTTACCTCTGAATTACGTACTGTTGTTAATGCAATTAACCGCATGGTTGAAAACATTCAACGATCATTTAACGAGCAAACTCAATTGGCTGAAACCTTGTCTAAAGAAGTGTATATCGACCCACACACAGGCTTACCTAATCGCCGAGCATTATTGAAAAAGTTTGAGTCTATTCAGGCTGAGTATGAACGGCATGGGGATCGTTTTTATTTAGGTTTGGTGTCGATGACATCATTACAAGTCATTAATGACAAAGAAGGCTACGGCTGTGGCGATGCATACATTTTACAAGGTGCTACTGTACTAAGTAAGCAAATTGAACAAATGCATGAATCGCAGTTGTATCGTATCTCTGGATCTGAATTTGCCTTTATATCATTGTTAACTGAAGAATCGGTGAAGGTAATCGACACCCAATTTGCTAACTCATTAACTATTGAGAATGGAGAATATTTTAAAAATGGCTTTGCTAAGCACGCTCTCACCCGAGTTAATCACCATGAGTCGTTTACGGATGCAGTTAAGCGATTAGATAATCAATTGGTGCATAATCAGTATTCAGAAGCAGTAAACGGGTTAGTAGACCCTGAGTCGATATATAAAAATCACTCCCGAGAAGAATGGGTGTCTATTTTAACGCGGTTCACTGAATACTTTAAAAACGAAATTAGTCACTGTGATCCAAAAGACTTTTCCATTAAATGTATTCCGTTTGATAAGATTTTTGACTTAATGCTACAACCTGTGGTGGATAATAAACAGACGATATTGTATGTTGAATCGTTTGTTCGCTTCAAAATAAAAGGTGAAACCCTATCGACGTTAGATGTCTTTGCGATGGCAGAACGGCTGGGGGTGATACAAGAGCTTGAGCAAGCTGTCATTTGTTTCATTTTTTACAAATTACAACATATAGAGCATACCCAAGTGGCGATCAATATTAGTAAGCGTGCAATGCATAACCCAGTATTTACCGACTGGTTATTTGATTTATACCAGAAATTGCATAAAACCCTTCCACCACTTTTGTATGAATTTAATGAATCTGCAGCAATGCTTTCTTTAGCCTCAACAGAATTGTTTATTCGCCGAGCAAAACAATCAAATATTGATATTGTTATCGAACGGTTTGGCTCAAATTTAAGTTCATTTTGTTACATCCGTAACTTAGACATTGATTTTGTTAAGATTGATGCTAGCTACGTTCACGATATTGCCGAAGCTGACACACGTTTTTTTGTACAAACCTTGACCCAAATTTGTCATGGTATTGGCATAAAAATCATTGCACCACAGGTTGAATCAGCCACTATAGGTGCTTATTTTACCCTGATGAACATCGATGGCCTACAAGGCAATGGATTGTATGCTGTACAAAATTTGAGTACAATCATTCCTGCTAATACACCCCAGAGTTGGACGTGCACTTTGCATCTAAACGACTTTAGCAATTCACTAGACAACGAGGCAGAATAATGAATAAGAATAAATTACCCATTTTATTAATGTCAGCATTATTGACGACAGGTATATCTGCAGGTGCAATCGCTAAAGACACCTTGTCTGCAAGTGCAATAGCTGATGAGACGTTGATGGCAGGTGAAAAGGCTGAAGAGACTTTAACTGCTAGCAATCAAAATACACCCATATCAGCGCAAGCACAGCAATTAGCGACTGCAATTCAAGCCGCTAACGGCGATGTAGAACTCATCAAAAAAGCATTAAAAGCGGCTGTAGCAGCGGGCATGAATCCAGATGAGATTTTAGCCATTGCACTTGCCAACGGTGTTGACCCTGCCATTGTGTCTGAAGCAGTTGAAGATACTCAAACTGCAGGTGGTGGTGGATTTGGTGCTGCACCTGCGCCAGCGGGTCCAGGCTTTGGTGGTGGTTCAGGCGGCGGTGCTGGAACAATCTCTAGTAACTAATATTTAGTCTTCTTACCGTTAAATGAACAATAAAAACTCGTGACTGTAAGCTCAAAAAAACAGTGCTAAACGCACTGTTTTTTTATGTCTATAATTCGTCATCCACAAGAGCTGAAGTCCCAGCTCAAAAACGTTACCAGGACGGATCCCGCTGTTATAGCAGCGCAGCGATCTAGCAGGACGAAGTCCGCCCTAGTCTCTAGGCTTTAATCGCTTGCGATCGTTCTTCAAAGATCTTCAGCTATGACTGCCCGTCTTCACTCTAACGCTTGTTCAATATCTGCAATCAGGTCTTGAACATTCTCTAGGCCAACTGAGATGCGCAGTAAGTTGTCGGTGATGCCTGCGGCGAGTCTGGCTTCTGGGCTGTAAGGTGAGTGGGTCATTGAAGCGGGATGTTGAATAAGTGATTCGGCATCACCAAGACTTACAGCGATAGTGAACAGCTTGAGACGATTAACGAAGTTCATCGCATCTTGCTTATCCCCTTTTAGCTCAAATGCAATGACCCCACCAGCACGCTTCATTTGATTGCCGATGAAACGATGGCCTTGGTGGTGTTCTAAACCTGGGTAAAACACTTGGCTAAATTTTGGATGTTTATCTAAATATTCAGCTAACACTTCGGCATTGTCGCAGTGGCGTGCTAAGCGGACATCTAAGGTTTTTAAGCCGCGTAAAATAAGCCAAGCATCATGTGGGGATATAACCCCACCAAAATCTTTCAATATTTCATATTTTAATCTGTGCATGTGCTCTGCATTGCCGCACACAATACCTGCAATCACGTCGCCGTGGCCATTAAGATACTTGGTGGCACTGTGGATCACCATATCGATACCCATTGCCAGCGGTTGCTGCAATAAGGGCGTCATAAAGGTGTTATCGACGATTGAAACTAGCTTATGAGCCTTAGCGACTTTTGCTATGGCTGCTATGTCGAATACTTGTAGATGTGGATTGACTGGGGTTTCGCAAAATATCACTTTGGTATTGGGCTTAATAGCAGCTTCGATTGCAGCAATATCGGTAAAATCGACCAATGTGGTGGTAACGCCTAAACGGGTTAATTGGGTGGTCATTAACGCAAAAGTGCAACCATATACCGCTTTTGATGCCACTAAGTGATCGCCTGCATGTAAATGGGTTAACAATGCACTGGATACGGCTGCCATGCCAGATGCCGTGGCGGCAGCATCTTCAGCGCCTTCGAGTAGCGCCATTTTACGCTCTAACTCTGCAGTGGTCGGGTTTCCTAAACGAGTATAAATATAGCCAGGCTCTTCTCCGGCAAAACGCGCTCCGCCCTGTTCTACGTTATCAAATACAAAGGTGGCGGTTTGATATAGTGGTGTGGTGAGTGAGCCAAAGGCTTCACGCTGATGGCCGCCATGAATGGCTAAGGTCGCTAAATTCCATGTGATTTGCTTGTTATCTTGCATTGCTTCTCCCTGCACCACTTTGTTATGAGTTGTTACCCTCTGTGGGGTGATTTTATGGTGGTCGGGATTTAAGATACAGCGGAATAAAATTTAACCAAGTGATTGTTAAAAAATAACTAAAGTAATTGATGTAAAAACAATGTTACAAACAATTGTTTACATCATTTTTTTAGAGACAGTAGTGAAGACAAATTTTGTGTTATCTACTCGTGTGACTAAGTTAAGTCATTAACTTAGGTCGTTAATATTAGCCATTAGCAAAGACAGTTAATAAAAGCGGTTAAAGTCTATTGCTAACTTAAGTCGCTACCTTAAGTCGCTATCTTAAACCCTAATCGTTAACGGCTAACTTGAATAACTAATGCAAACCGCTAGCTTAAACAGCTAATCAGCACAATTAGCGTGAAAGCGATAACTTCAGCTTTTGCATACCTTGTTCGATACTCATAAGCGGTTGATAGCCTAAGTCTTGTTGAGCTGCGCTAATATCAAAGTAATGACTGGTCGATAATTGCCTTGCTACAAAGCGAGTCATGATGGGTTCTTGCTGTATATTGAGCCAGCCGTAAAGTGTTTCAAGTACCACGCCTGCGGCATAAGCAACACCTGCGGGTACTCGCTTAGTCACTGGCGGTAAGTCTGCACAGGCTAAGATTTTATTGAGCATAGCGGCCATCGTTATAGGCTTATCATTACTTAAAAAATAGGCTTTACCTGCGCACTTAGCCGCGGCCACTAAATCCACTGCAGCCAAAATATGGGCGTAGGCAGCATTGTCGATATATATGGTATCGACCAGTTTATCTTGATATCCCACCAGCTTTAGGCGCCCTGCTTTGGCACGCTCTACCACTCTAGGGACAAGGTGTGGGTCGTTTGGCCCCCAAATTAAATGCGGCCTTAAGGCTGTGGTTCGAAGCGAAGCAGTATTAGCTGCAAGGATATTTTTTTCGGCAATGGCTTTAGACTCACCATAATAATTAAGGTATTGACTGGCGTAAGGGGCTGATTCGTTAATGCCATTTTCATCTGCACCGGCAAACGTCACACTTGGGGTGCTGGTATAAATAAGGTTATGAATATCAAGCGCTTTACAAGCGTTAACAATATTAGTCGCGCCATCAACATTGGGAGAATAAAAACTTTGTTTGCTGCCCCACACGCCGGCTTTTGATGCGACATGGAACACCAGATCACATCCAGTCATAGCCTGCTTGACGCTATCATAGTCACTAATGTCGCCTTGACGCATATCGACGCCCAGTTCGACAAGCTTGGGATAATGACTTCTGGCAAAGCCAACGACCTCAATACCGGCTGCCAATAAACGCTGACAAATAGCACAACCTAAAAAGCCACCTGCGCCGGTAACAAATACTTTACTAACCGATAGCGCTAATTGCTTCAGTGCGGTTTGCTCTAGGGGGTGTAAATCTGTCAGCGTCATTATTATTGCCTTATAATTACCTTAGTCTCACTTAAGAACGACTTTATTCTTGCCATTGCTTTTGGGCCCATACAGCGAGTTTTTCTCTGAAAATTTTAGCATTATGGCGCACATCGACCGGGAAATCGGGATGAATTAAAAAGCGCCCGATACCTTGAGTATGTGGGTGCTGTTCAGCTAATTGGGTTAACTCTTGAAATAGCGCTTTAGAGGTTGAGCAAACAATACCTTTATGTAATTCGATACACATAACCGGCACTATATCACCGCCCACATCCACGCCAACAATGGCAGAACGTTTAACTTGCAGATGGGTATTAAATACTCGCTCGCACGGCAGTGTATAAAAGCGTTTTAGCCGTTGCTTACCGCGAGTGGCATCAACAATATGACCTTTACGACCGCACATCCACAGTAAGCCATTATCATCAAGATACCCCACATCACCCATGCGATGTTTAACGTGATCACCGTGGTGAATTTTAACGAGTTGGGTGGCTTGCTCACGCTGATAATAAGCCTGGCTGACCATAGGACCGCTCACCACAATTTCGCCAATCTCATTAGCGCCAAGCTTATTCACATCAGCCCATTGTGGTTTGGCCACGTCAGTAACGGCAATAATATCCACACTCACCGACGATATCGGCTTACCAACACAAATACCTTTACCTTGATCGGTCAGTTCGCTGGTAGCAAACAACGCATGGCTGCCAATCATACTAATAGGCAATGATTCAGTCGCACCGTAAGAATTGAGCACTTCAACTTGTGGGTTGAGCATCTGACTAAAACATTTAATTGAGCTGATGGTCGCCGGCGCGCCAGCTGAAATAACTCGCTTAACGCTAGTGAGTTTATGCTGGGTTTGTTCGCCTGCTTGGCCTAAACGCTCTAACAAGGCGGGATTAACAAACATATTAGTGCATTGATATTGCTCGACAGCAGCAAACAAATTAGCCGGATTGGCGCTGATGGGTTTACTGGCATCCATGTCTGGTACAATTGATGCCATGCCAAGTGCCGGGCCAAACAAGGAAAACAGCGGAAATGTGGCTAAGTCACGTTCGCCTGGAGTAATACCGTAATCGTGTTTTAGTGCACTAATTTGCGCTTCAAACATCCCATGGCTGTATACCACGCCTTTTGGGGTACCTGTGCTGCCACTGGTAAATAAAATGGCTGCCATATCATCATGGTGAAGCAATGCCATATCAAGAGGTTGAGCCACATTACGGCCAATTTCAATAATCGTTTCAAGGCTCGTGGCATTGGCTAACCAACGCTGTAAACCCGAGCCGCCCACATTAATAACGTGTTTGACACTGCCTTTACCCCAACCAAGAATGCGCCTTGCAATGTGAGCCTTAGGTATACCGATAAAGGCGTCAGGTTGTGATTCTTCGAAACATTGCTTAAGGTTTTTTACGCCCATACCTGGGTCGACTAAAATCGGAATAATACCGGCTTTAAATAAACCAAAGGTTAATGAGAAAAATTCGATACTTGGCGTCACCATTAACACGGCTTTCATGCCACGCGTAATGCCGTACTGAATTAGCCCTTTAGCAATCATATCTGATTGCTGATGCAAGCTAGCAAAATCGATTTCTTGGTAATCAAATTGGCCTTGCTTTGCCTGCTGAACGGCCACGGCAAGAGAATCTGGAGTATGCTGAGCAGCATATTGCAAGTGCTGGCAAATATTGGCGTTAGCGTGCTTGTCTTTGAAGTTCGTCATGATTAACCATTATTGGCTCAGGTTGAAATGAACAAAAAGGCTCAAAAAGAGCCTTTTATTTACTTTTATTAAACCTAGCACATTGGCTTAATTTGTCGCGATGAAATCTTTAATTAAGCCAATCACTTCGTCGCTGGCATCTTCAAGAATGTAATGACCACAATCGGCAAACTCGTGCACTGTGGCATGAGGCATTCGCAGTCGCCATTCCTCTAAAAAATACTTATCAAATACAAAATCTTGTAAGCCAAAGCAAATAAGCGTTGGCACGTTAGCAAACTGGCTTAAGCTATCGCCAATGCTAGTGATTAAGTCGTAATTACGATCGCCAGGCTTAAGTGGAATATCTTGCACGAAGCGCAATGTCGAAATACGGTTTTTCCAAGAATTAAATGGCGCAACATAGGCTTCGCGGACATCTTTAGCCATCGGCTTACGTTTAACACCAACATACGACGCCGCAGATGAAAATGCATTCAAACCGCGCACTAACAAGGTGCCAAGTAAAGTGTCACGGCAAACCCATAATGCCCAAGGAAACGGTTTGGTTTTAGGTAAATGAAACGCTGCAGTGTTTAAACACACAATGCGCTTGATACGATCAGGGTGGCGCGCCGCAAAGCCCATACCAATCATGCCGCCCCAGTCGTGAACCACCAGCGTAATATTTTGTTTTACATCAAGGCTGTCGAGCAAGGCTTCTAAATCATCAATACGGTTAACTAAGGTGTAATCGTATAGTGGATCATCCGGTTTATCTGATAAGCCACAACCAATATGGTCTGGCACAATACATTGGTGTTGGCCGCTCAGTGCGCTGACTAAATTACGGTAGTAGTAACTCCAACTAGGATTACCGTGCACCATCACCACAGGCTCGCCTTGGCCTTCGTTTATGTAGTGCAATTTATTGCCGTTACGATCTAAAAAGTGACTTTTAAATGGCAGCAAGTTGTCTAGCATGATGCATCCTGTTAATTATTCTTATAATGAAATGAAAAAACTGAGTGCAGCCAATGGCTTACCACTTAATTCCTAGCATCATGCAGTTTAAACCACTGCCAATCCCTAAAAAGCTGACTTGGTCGCCAACACGTAAAAAACCTTCATCATGTGCAATGGCAGCCGTAACAGGCAATGATACCGAGCCCATGTTGCCCAATGTTTGATAGGTGGGATATTCTTTTATGTGGGGGATATTTAATGCATTTAGCACTTGCCGACGGTTAGAGGCACCCACTTGGTGACAAATGACTTTATCGACCCGTTCGACGACCCAATCTCGTTGTTCTAAAAAATGCTCCCAAGTGTGCTTGGCAAGCTCTACTCCTTCTTTGAGTAAAGTCACGGCATCGGTACGCATAAACTCGCGATACAATAAGTGCCCAGCTTCTTGTAAGCCCCATTGACACAATTGGTGATGTTCTGGTGCAGACAAATGACTTGCACCCAACAGCTGATGTTGACGAGTGGTTTTAAGCGGCAAAGTCCCATCGGTTAAAATCACCGCTACAGCGCCTGAACCACCGGTTAATGTGGCCAATGACTGAGCAAAATTTTGCATGGTCGGCTCGGCTAGCATGTGGTCAATGGTTGCATCCACAATGTCTCGAGCCGATTCGCACGACACAACCATACCCGCTTTGATTTGACCAAGCTCGATTCGGTTGGCTATATCTAAAATACCCGACAACACCCCTAAACAGGCATTACTGATGTCATAAATTGCCGTGTCTTTTGACACGCCAAGTTCAGCAGCAATACGGCAAGCGGTCGCAGGTTCGTGTTGATCGCGGCACACCCCCGTGTAAACCACGGCACCTAAGTCGCTGACATCAATACCGGTTTCATTTAAGGCTTTTTGCGCAGCGGCAATGGCACCGTCAGATAAACGATGACCTTTTGGCCACCAGCGACGCTCGGTAATCCCGGTTAATGCGGCAAGTTGCCCCATAGGAATACGAAACTTTTGATATAGCGGTGCCAAACGAGATTCTAAATCGCTACTCGACACTACTTGCGGTGCTAGCTCATAAGCCAGACTATTGATAAAGACGCGTGAATATTTCATTAAACCGTATAATTCGCTTCGCTCTAGCAAGCCAAAAAGGCACTAGAATAGTTGATATTCGTTATTAACCCGCCATTTGAACAAGAATGGCTTAATTATTCAATCAAAAACAGCAAGCCAATGCGGTAATTTGGATGATTTTTTATGGTTAAACTCTATTGTTTAATTAACCAGTTTGTTAATTCTTACAGTTTTAATAAAAATAAACCAGTGTAAACAATGGCTTAATTTGTAAATCTGTGACCAAGACTACTATTCGATTATTTTAATTGCTTGGATCAAGGCATTTCGTGGCGTAACACTGTTTGCACAAAATTCAGTCAGCGCAACTTGATATCCCTGCTCTTGTAAAAAACAGACACGATCGAGCAATAGCCAATGCTCTATCGTGCGGCGAAATAAATGTGCCACTAAAGCGATCCGCTTGGTGAGACGTTGTCGCTCAATCCCAAGGTGAAAATAATGGCTCAAATTAATAGCATTAGGTAGTAATAATTTCTTTTGATTTGCAGCCCATTGGCAAAAGTCGCTAAAACTGCCGCTAAGCTGACTTTGTTTAATGGTCGGCACCGGCAAATAAGCATCTATGCCCCGAATATCACGCTGCAGGCTGTCAAAACCCAAACGCCATGCCACTTCTTGATGGCGCGATACTTGTTGCTTGGTGCTGGCAATCACACTTTGCTGTGACGGTAGTTGTAAATTATGACGCGACAAGCGTAACTCACTGACCTTTGCTAAGGCCGATAGCGGTTGATAATGTGAATGCTCAATTAAATGATAACAACAGGGTGAAATAGAAATCACCCGCGTACCTGCCGATGCTGCTAGTTTGAGTAAACGAATGTGTAAATCACCACAAGCGTGCAATGCAATGGCATGTTGATCAATTAACAATAGCGGTTTACTCGGGTCGATTGGCGCAAAAGCATCGGCACAAATAAAGGTTTGTGGTAATTGCCATTGTTTGGCAATAAATTGGCCTTGTCTGCATAAACTCGCTTGCCACTCAAGACTTGTCACCTCAATGTGTTGCTGCTTAGCCACCAAGCGGCCCAAATGTCCTTTACCTGCGCACCACTCTAAGATAGGTAACCTAGGTAACTTGGAGTGATGCTGTGGATCAACTTGATTCGCAAACATGATGATTTGTTGCCACTTTCGGCCTTTAATATGGGCACTGAAATGGGCTAAATCATTATTCTGGCCTTTGCTATGTGGCTGTTCACCGCTAGGCAAAGATTGAGAGTTTATTGGGTCAATAGCACTTGTAGGCGAAGTGATGACTAACAAGCTTAATTGACTAATTAATTCATCAACCTGTGGAAGTTTGCTCTGTTTAATGTCGCTAATCAAGCTTGGCAATAACATTTCGACAAGCTGTTGCTGATCCATATCAAGGATATCTATTTCAGTATCATCAAGCTGCCACACCTTTTGAGCTAAATGTGGATATTCCTGCTGCCAAGGTAAGTGGTTACACTCAAATGCAACGAGCTGCCACAAGGGTTTTAGGGCATTCAAAAGTGAGTCGACTGCGTTAAAGGTGTGTTGATAATCGATTGCTGACATATCGTTGCTTATTGTTAACCTTCACTCATTGAAATGATAGAATGCGGGTCTTTAGATACTCGTATTGGAATTGTAAACTATGCACTCACCTTGTGTCGCCCGCTGCGGCTTAAATGATGACAATTATTGTATGGGCTGTTTTCGCCACGTCGATGAGATTGTGATTTGGTCACAAGCAAGTGATGCGCAGAAAAAGCAGATTGGGGATAGCCTAGCCGCCAGAAAACAACAGTTTTTGGGTGACAGCAACAAGCAAACTTTATCACGGACTAAATGGTTGGAAGCTGAAAAGCGCTTAAATGAAAACGTTGAGATAAAGCACGGTGACTAGCGGTGACAGGCGATTACGAGCGATACAAGCCTAGATGCTAGGATGGACTGCGTCCAGCTAGTGCGCTTCGCTTCTATAACAGCGTTAAAGCGACCAGCTGATCCCTGCTCAGAAGTATTACCACAACGGAACCAGCCTCTAGCCTTCTGTCTTTTGAATTTGATTGTATAGCATCTCGCCGCGAAGTGTCCTAGCGTCTAGGCGGTTGCAAGTGATGGCGAGCGGTGACAGGCGATTACGAGCGATACAAGCCTAGATGCTAGGATGGACTGCGTCCAGCTAGTGCGCTTCGCTTCTATAACAGCGGTAAAGCCTCAAGCAGATTTCTGCTCAAAAGTATTACCATGATAGAACAAAACCCCTAAGCTTCTATCTTTTGAATTTGATTGTATAGCATCTCGCAGCGAAGCGTCCTAGCATCTAGGCGGTTGCAAGTAATAGCGAGCGGTAACAGGCGATTACGAGCGATAACAAGCCTAGAGTCTAGGATGGACTGCGTCCAGCTAGTGCGCTTCGCTTCTATAACAGCGTTAAAGCGACCAGCTGATCCCTGCTCAGAAGTATTACCACGGCGGAATCAGCCTCTAGCCTTCTGTCTTTCGAATTTATAGTATCTCGCAGCAAAGCGTCCTAGCTTTTGACTTTGCCTGTATAGCATCTCGCCGCAAAGCGGACTAGCTTCTAGGCTGTTTCTCGCCCGTTATCGATTTTCATCAATCTATCCAGCTTTTGACTTTGCCTGTATAGCATCTCGCCGCGTAGCGAACTCGCTCCTAGGCTGTTTATCGCCCGTTATCGATTTTCATCAATCTAGCCAGCTTTTGACTTTGCTTGTATAGCCTCTCGCAGCGCAGCGTCCTAGCTCCTAGGCGGTTTCTCGCTTGTCATCGCTTGTTACCGCTTGTTACCGCTTGTCATCGTTCTTACCGCTTCTACCGTCTCAGCTCTACTTCTTCATCATTGCTTTTAAATCTGCAAATGGATTGAACGTAGCAGCGTCTTGTTTGGATTCTTTAGTACTGCCGTAACGGATCAGCTCTTCAAAACGCGAATGTTCATTGTCGTGACAATACAGGCACAATAACTCCCAGTTCGTCCCATCTGATGGATTATTATCGTGGTTGTGATCGCGATGATGAACCGTTAACTCAGATAAATTTTTATGGGTGAATTCGCGAGTGCAGCGACCGCATACCCAAGGGTATAACTTAAGCGCTTGTTCTCGATACCCTTTCTCACGAGAGGCTTTATAATCCCTAGCTTCAGCTAATACTTTATCTAATTTACTTTCGTTGGCCGACATTGATTTATCACTCATATAAAGAATTACCTCAAGGATAATCACTGTTATCGCTTTGGGCAATTGTTTGGTCGATCTTATTTTACGATTATTCTGCTAATGGTACAGATTAACAATAGCAACGCTTAAACCTAGCTGCCAGTTCGCTCTCGCACCGAGTCTTTCATCGCTTTTTTTCCGTAGGCGCAGCATTCGCTGTTATCGACTGTTGTCAGCTTTTATCGCAACTACCGGCGGTTACCCGCTTTACCTAGTTCTTGGCAACATTACTGTTGGTTATGCCGGCGGTTAAATTAAAGCGCATGGCATCTTCGAAGGACCAATCAACGATAATTAAGTCTTGGCGTTTAACTAAACTGGTCACGCCTGCCACTTGGTAACTTAATTGAAATAATACTGGCACCCAATCACCTTCAGGTAACGCATCAGCAAGTGGCTGTGGTACCGATTCGCTCATGATAAACCCGACGACAAAGCCGCCGTTAGCTTGTTTGACTAATACAGTTTTTTGAGTTTTCGGCTGACCGTCACGATTCATCAAACTCGCGATGTCGCGAATACTACCGTAGACAGATTTAAACAGTGGAAACTTCATCAGTTGGCTTTCAATCCAACCATACACCCACGCAATGGGGCTAACTGAAAATAGCAGTCCGGCAATAAACACTAAACTTGCGACCAAACAAAAACCGGCACCAACAAAAACAGATTCTACCCCCACAATATTGAGCAATAATTTACCTAAGCCATCGAGTGAGATGAACAATGACCAAAATAGCCAAATGGACAGCACCATAGGCAATAAATTAGTTAAACCACGAGCAAGGGTGTTTTTCATAAAAAGATTCTTCAACAATAGAGCAAATTAGCTAGCCAGCAAAGATAACAAATATCCATCAAAACCCCTAAACAAAAACGCCCTAATTTGGGCTGTTTATTAAATAAACAGTACAAATTAGGGCGTTTTAAAAGCCGTTATCTTTTATAGTTCTTTTTCCATTTCTTCATAAGAAATATGACGAACGTCTTTGCCTTTAACATAGTAAATCACGTATTCACAAATATTCTTACAACGGTCACCTACACGCTCAACCGCACGCGCAGCCCATAATACGTCTAACACATCAGGGATTGAGCGAGGGTCTTCCATCATATAAGTCATTAATTGACGGATGATACCTTCATACTCTTTGTCTATTTTCGCATCTTGTTTATGCAACTCAAACGCTTCATCGGCATCCATACGTGCTAATGCATCTAAGGTTGAGTGCAACATGCGGGTGGCGTGACGGCCCATGTTTTCAATACTGACCAATAGGGGTTGTTGACTGTTAGCGCGCTTTTCTACCGCCGCTTTGGCGATACGTACACAAGCATCACCTATACGCTCCAGATCAGTAATGGTTTTCGAAATGGCAATGATTAAACGCAAATCACTGGCGGCTGGTTGGCGTTTTGCAATAATACGAGTGCACTCTTCATCAATAGCGACTTCCATACCATTGACTTTGTGATCGCCTTCGATCACCTGTTGAGCTAATTCTGAGTCAAGCGTTGCTAACGCATCCAATGCTTGTTCAAGCTGGCGTTCAACTAAACCGCCCATAGCCAATACCCGATTCCGAATGTCATCAAGTTCGGCATTAAACTGGCCTGATATATGTTTACTTAAATTCATTTTTTCCATGATACCCACCTAATTTATATCTGTTAATTAAAAGCTTTTTTAACAAAGATCAACCGTAACGGCCGGTAATATAATCTTCAGTTTTACGCTTTTTGGGGGTCGTGAAAATGGTATTAGTATTAGCATATTCAACCAATTCGCCCATGTACATAAAGGCCGTTTGATCTGACACCCGTGCTGCTTGTTGCATGTTATGTGTCACAATAACAACGGTATATTTTTCCTTTAATTCTGTAATCAACTCTTCAATAATTAAGGTTGACATTGGATCCAGCGCCGACGTTGGCTCATCGAGTAATAAGACTTCTGGCTCAATGGCTATGGCACGTGCAATCACTAGACGTTGTTGCTGACCACCCGATAATCCGAATGCATTGTCGTGTAGACGGTCTTTCACTTCGTCCCAAATAGCTGCGCCACGCAATGAACGTTCAGCCGCTTCATCTAATTCACGACGGTTACTCAATCCTTGTAAACGTAAGCCATAGACCACGTTTTCATAGATTGACTTAGGAAACGGATTAGGACGCTGAAAGACCATACCTACGTTACGACGTAATGCTGCTACATCGACTTTCTTATCATAAATATTTTGACCATAAAGCAAGATTTCACCGTCAATTTTGCAACTATCAACCAAATCATTCATACGGTTAATACAACGCAAAAGAGTTGATTTACCACAGCCACTTGGGCCAATAAATGCGGTAACTTGTTTTTTAGGGATCTTCATCGAGACATCAAATAATGCTTGTTTATCACCGTAACGTAAATCAAGATTACGGATCTCAAGGGCGGTATCCTGTGCCGGTAAGTTAACTAAATCAACGGCTTCTGTTTGCATTGCTGAACTATCAATTGAAATCATTTTTATCTTTCCTCAGGATATCGCTAATTAATGTTCTAGCGAACGGAATTTTTCACGTAAATGGTTGCGCACGCTAATAGCGGTTAAATTAAGGGCAACAATTACAGATACTAATAAGAACGAAGTTGCATACACTAAGGGACGTGCAGCCTCAACGTTAGGGCTTTGGAAGCCTACATCGTAAATATGGAAACCTAAGTGCATAAACTTACGTTCTAAATGCACAAACGGGAAATTCATATCAATCGGTAATGTTGGCGCTAATTTTACCACACCAACCAACATTAACGGCGCCACTTCACCGGCAGCACGTGCTACAGCTAAAATCAAACCAGTCATAATCGCTGGGCTCGCCATTGGGATGACAATACGCCATAAGGTTTCGGCTTTGGTGGCACCTAAAGCCAAACTGCCTTGACGAACCGCACTTGGAATCCGGCTTAAGCCTTCTTCAGTTGATACAATCACCACTGGCAAGGTTAAAATAGCTAAGGTCAATGCAGACCAAAGTACCCCTGGAGAGCCAAATGTTGGTGAAGGCAATGCTTCTGGAAAAAATAATTGGTCAATTGAGCCACCCATCATGTAGACAAAGAAGCCTAAACCAAAGACACCGTAAACAATTGACGGTACACCGGCCAAATTGATAACCGCAATGCGGATCAGCTTGGTAATAGGGCCTTTCTTAGCATATTCATGAAGGTAAATCGCGGCAATGACTCCAAATGGCGTTACAATAACCGCCATTAGCATCACCATAAAAACGGTACCAAAAATAGCGGGGAACACCCCACCCTCAGTATTGGCTTCGCGGGGATCGTCACTGACAAAGCGGCCAATACCAACAAACCAGTGGCCAACTTTACTGAGCAAGCTCATGTGATTGACATAGCTGACGTCTAAAATAGAGTCCAGTTGCAAGGTGACTTCAACGCCACGCATATCTTTGACGACAACAGAATCGCGGGCGGCTTTAGCGCGTAAGGCAAACAAGTCTTTTTCAAGGACTAAGTAGTTTTGGTGAAGCTGTTCAACTTGCGCTTCCAACTCAGCTTTAAGCTCATCAGTTAATTCACCCTCTAGCTCATAACCACGCTCTTTTAAACGTAGACGCTCCATTTGATAATTAATTGAGCCAATGTCACTTTTTTGCAACGCTAATGCTTCATCAGCAATTGCAACCGCACGATCTATATGACCCATCAATGACGTTTCAATCGCAGCTTCATCATTGAGCGCTAAACGCTTACCGTCTTCAATAACCGCAACGGGGTAACCGTAAAAATTACCATTTTGTGTGCGCTCAAGCTTAGCAACATCTGCAGGCATTGAACGGCTAACGATATCTGTTGCTAAAATCCAACGAAAATCTAATCCCACAAACTCACGGTTACCTGTTTTAACCAAGTAACGCGTCACAAACTCACCAGGGTGCTTGGTAAATTTATGACCTGCTGAAATTAACCGTTCCGTAGGCACTTCTTCGCGGTTATAAATTTCACCAATAAGGGTGCTTTTAACGCCATTATTGTTTTCAAGTTGCCATTGGTAAACATCAGCAGGCCAGAAGTAACTCAAGCCACGCCACGCAATTAACAGTAATAAGCCTAGAACGGCAATTAAACTGATACTAACGGCACCACCGGTCATCCAAATCCACGGTGAACCTGATTTAAACCACTTACCCATTACACAAACCTCTCAAGGCGATTGGCGAAATAATCATTAATTGAGTCATCATCTTTCCTTACAGTGAGCTATAACGTTCGCGTAAACGTTGGCGAACAACTTCTGCAATGGTATTAAAGAAGAAGGTGAACACGAACAATACAAAGGCGGCTAAGAACAATACACGGTAATGCGTACTGCCAATGGCCGACTCCGGCATTTCTACGGCAATGTTTGCCGCTAAGGTACGCATACCCTCAAACACACTCCACTCAAGGATTGCGGTATTACCGGTTGCCATTAACACAATCATGGTTTCACCCACTGCACGGCCTAAGCCCATCATGATGGCCGAGAAAATACCCGGACTGGCGGTAAGCAATACCACCTTGGTCAGGGTTTGCCAGTTTGTTGCACCCAATGCCAAACTGCCGTTTGACAAATGACGTGGTACGGAGAAAATAGCATCTTCAGCAATCGAAAATATTGTTGGAATAACCGCAAAACCCATGGCAATCCCCACAACAAGCGCATTACGTTGGTCAAAGGTAATGCCTAAATCGTTGGTAATAAACTGGCGAGTATTACCGTCAAATAATGCCACTTCAATGACAGGGCTAATCGTAAATGAGAACCAACCGACAAATATAATCACTGGCAATAACATCAGTTCTTGATATGTTTCTGGTAGGCGATGCTTCCACGTTTGTGGCAATTTACTCCAAGCAAATGCTGTGATGAGTATTGATATGGGCATTGACAACAACAACACCACTATGCCGGGTAAGTTATCTTCAATCAGTGGCGCTAGCCATAATCCTGCCAAGAAACCCAAAATAACCGTGGGTAATGCCTCCATAATTTCAATGGTAGGCTTTACCACGTTGCGGACTTTTGGCGTCATAAAGTAAGCGGTATAAATGGCACCGGCAATCGCTAATGGCGCCGCAAACAACATGGCGTAAAAAGCGGCTTTCATGGTACCAAATGCTAACGGCATTAAACTCAACTTAGCTTCAAAGTCGTCAGAACCAGACGTCGATTGCCATACATATTGTGGTTCAGGGTAACTTTCGTACCACACTTTCTCCCACAGCGCGCTCCATGATATTTCTGGGTGGCTGTTTTCAACAGAGAAAAGGTTAAGTTTGTTATCGGCTTCAATCACCAAGGCATTTGAACGCGGGCTAAAGCTCATTTCCCCAGGGTTAGTTAACTGAAACTTCTCGTCGAATAACTCTCGTTCACTGGTAGTATAAAGCAGGGTTAACTCACCTTCAGGGCTTAAGACTGCAAAGCTTTTACGATAAAACTCTGTCGCCATAACACTCACTGGAGCAATATCATCAAACTCACGAATTTGCTCATATAAACGCCCTTTTTCGCTATTTACTTGGAAGTACTGACTCACAATGCCACTGTCATAACTGACTAAAATCGAGCTGGCACCCGCAAGCAAATTCACTTGCTTAACATCAGCATTAACTTTTTTTACATCAACGACTTGAAGCAACTCTACAGAGTGTGCATTACGAGTGTTGTAAATAAATAGTTTGTTATTCGCGCTCAAAATAAGCTGACGATGATCTGGAGTCATTAATACTGATACGACATCGTTTGGCGCATCTTCAATAAAGACTTCAACCGATGACCATTCAACTTCTTCAGTCATCATGTTTTCTTCGCCTTCTTGGCGATTTAGCTTCCAAGCACCATTTTTGTCTTGATAAGCAAAGCTCATGCGACTATCGCTATAATCAAACACCAGATTATACACAGCACCATCGCGATTAATGGTTAATGGCGCTTCCCCCATTGGATAACGTAAAGAAGGGGTAATCAGACGTTGATTGTCTGGGTAGGTCAAACCAAACTCAATCCCGACAACAATCACTTGACCGTTGCTTAGCCCTAATGCGAAGCGTTGCTCGCTTGGACTTGATTTGGTACTGCTAGTTACCGTTGCACCTTGAGGAAGTTTAGGAGTAAAAGACGAAATTAATTCACCGCTCGCGGCTGAATAAAAATCAACAGTACCCAATTTGGTCACCCGATATAGCACTTCGTTTTGTTCATCACTGCCGACCATTAAGGTTTTAGCATCAGCATGTTGATAGCTGACACTCGTAACAGGTTCTATATCTGCACCATCAAAAATGGGCTTGATGACATACAGCAAATAGAAAAATATTAATAACAAAGTGACAAACACTAAGGTGCCACCGATGGTTACCCCAATCTCAGCTGCTTTATCCTTAAATGCTCTGCGGGTTGCATGTCTATCAACGAGTAGACTTTTTTCAGCAGAACCAGGTTGATTGACCTGACTTTCCATTAAGAACCTCTAATAATTAATCGATGCCATAATTAGCGCTTTGATTGTGCAGTCTACTATGCTAACAATAAATATTTATGACTAAATAACTGTCTATTAGTTATCCATTAGTCTCTAAATAAATTGTAGTAACACAACAGTAAACCTGTTGTAAGACAGCAATAAAAACATAACACAACCTTAAGTGGCTGAGATTATATGACGTAAAGATGACAGTTGTGTTACAGACATTATTTATAGGAGAAATATCGAATGATGCGTTATATTATTACTCTTCAAGCACCTGATAGAAAAGGCTTAGTAGAACAAATAGCCAATGTAGTAAGCCGACATAATGGCAACTGGCTAGACTCGGAAATGCGCCATATAGACGGCGTTTTTGCCGCGATATTACAATTAGAAGTCCCAGCACTAAAATGGGATGCATTAGTTGACGCCTTAGAATGCATTGACGGCTTAGCCTTAACCTTTGCTAAAACCACCTTAAGCACGAAACCGATTAAGCATCTGTATTACAACTTAATCGCATACGATCGCCCCGGGATTGTGTTGCACATCTCTAATAAAATGAATGCGTTAGGCGTAAACATTGAACAGTTTAGTAGCCAATACGAAACGGCCAGCCACACAGGCATTGCGTTATTTAGAGCGACAATGGCATTTGGCTTAACCGACCCCGCTCAAGAGGAGCAAATCACGGCATCACTTTATGAAATGGGTGATGATGTTGTATTAGATAAGCTCAGTAAATTAGCATAAGTTGAATTTAACGTTTAAGGCAAAAACAAACGAGGCAAATTAAGGCTAAAATCCGTTTTCATCATCTGCTAAACTGCCACATAATAATGACGATAAATGGATTAACCATGTTTGGAACGCTATCAAAACTAAAAACCCACCTCAATGATGATCATGAGGTGGAGTATCATTTACCTGTCGGAGAAGCGCGTTTAGCGCTTAACCCGCTTATTGGTAAGTCATTAACCATGACTCATACGGGTAATATTTTTTGCAGCAACTGCGGTAAAAAAACCAAGAAAAGTTATTCTCAGGGCCATTGTTATGTATGCATGACAAAACTGGCCAGTTGCGACCTGTGTATAATGAAACCAGAAACATGCCACTTTGATCAAGGCACTTGCCGCGAACCAGAATGGGGCATGTCAAATTGCTTTGTGCCACATTATGTCTATTTGTCTAATACTTCAGGCATTAAAGTAGGTATTACCCGCCATACTCAAATCCCAACCCGTTGGATAGATCAAGGCGCGACTCAAGGCTTACCTATTTTTAAAGTGTCTACCCGTAAAATGTCGGGCTTAATTGAAGTTGAACTGGCAAAATTCATTAATGATAAAACCCATTGGCAAGCGATGCTAAAAGGTCATAATGATGATGTCGATTTGGTAGAGCAAGCTGCGCAGCTTATCCCGTTAATTGAAGATAAACTGCAAGCCCTCGCGGCCGAACATCAAGATATTGTCATTGAACGCCTAGACGCTAATATTCAGGCCATAAGTTATCCGATCACGCAATTCCCAGTTAAAGTAAAGTCGCATAATTTCGATAAAATTGCTGAAGTTAGCGGTATTTTACAAGGCATTAAAGGCCAATATCTTATTTTTGATACAGGGGTGATTAATATCCGTAAATTTTCATCTTACGAAGTAGATGTCAGTTATTAACCTACCTGGTTATTATCGAAATGCTCAAGTAACGAGCTCAGAGAGAAACTCTGGCCTTGTTGCTTGATAGTAACGATCTACGATTACACTGAGTCACTAATAATTTACTTAACTTATAACAACAGCTTAATGAATAAATAGCCGTTGTGTTAATATTAAAACGATATATTTAAGCAAGCGTTAAAAAAATCATTATGGTGAATCATTCATTTCCCCTAGAATTCGACTTATCAAAATAGCTTATTAATCCACTACAGAGACCCTTTCATGGAGTTAGTATTCGCCATTGCGTTATTTGCTTTTTCTGCCGGCATTACTCCTGGCCCGAACAACATTATGTTAATGACCTCTGGAGTGAACTTTGGTATTAAGCGAAGTATTCCTCACTTAATGGGTATAAGCTTAGGTTTTCCGACCATGATATTGGCCGTCGGGCTTGGATTAAGCGCAATATTTAAAGCTTATCCCTTCATCCATATTGTGATTAAAGTGATTGGTATCAGCTACCTACTTTACCTATCATGGCTCATTGCCAATAGCAGCAGTAAAATGGAAGGCAAACCGGTGAGTAAACCGTTTAGTTTTTTGCAAGCGGCTGCGTTTCAATGGGTGAATCCAAAAGGTTGGATCATGGCTGTCGGCGCCATTGCAACATTTACCTCAGTGCAGCAAGAGCTCAATGGCCAAGTGATTACCATTGCCAGCGTATTTTTGTGTGTGGCATTTCCCTGTGCAATTGTCTGGCTTGGATTTGGGGTGGCGCTAAAACGGCTACTTAAAAATGAGCGCCAACAACGTATTTTTAATGTCACAATGGCTTTATTATTAGTAGCATCGATTATCCCAATGATGTTGCCACCCACAACTCACTGAACCATTAAATAGGGTTAAAAGGTTACGTAATGGAACCACATGAATGCCTCACTCACACTGAAAAATGGGTGAAAGATGTCATTATGAAATACAACATTTGCCCGTTTGCCCGTCGAGAGGTGGAACGTGCCAGCATTCGTTATGTTGCCATTGAAGAAACTAAAGTAGCAAAAGTGCTTAATGCGTTAATACAAGAATGCCAATACTTGGACAATCATCCTCAAACTGAAACCACACTGTTTATTCTGCCTCGTGGGTTTGAAGGTTTCTACCCTTATTTAGACATAGTCGATTATGCAAATGATGAATTGATTGAGCAAGGTTATGAAGGCATTTACCAACTCGCCAGTTTTCACCCAGACTATTGCTTTGAAGGTGAACCCCAAGACAGTCCGGCTAATTTTACCAATCGTTCTCCCTACCCTTGCCTGCATATTATCCGTGAAGCCAGTATGGAAATAGCGTTAGCAAGTTATACCGACCCCGAATCCATTCCTGAGCGGAATATTGCTTTTGCAGAGCGTAAAGGCAGCGATTTTTTTGTGGCCTTATTGCAAAACTGCACCAAGTAGCCTTGGTACTCGGGTAAGAGCGATGCTGGGGTGACAAGCAATTAAAGCCTAGAGGCTAGAGCGGACTTCGTCCTGCTAGATCGCTGCGCTACTATACAAGCAAGTAACAGCTAGATGAAACGATCTAGCATCTAGGTCCATTCAATCTTTCCGCTTTTCTAGCCTCTAGCAGCGAAGCGTTCTAGCCTCTAGTAGCGAAGCTATTTAACATCTAGGTTCTTATCGTTCTTTCCCATTGTTGTCGTTATTGAGACAAAATTCACTGATCAATTTTGGCCATTCATTGACATCATCTATCGAGTGAGCAATGTGTAACGTCGAATGTGGTAATATTTTATGCAACTCAATGGCGGTCTCAATGGGGTGAGCCTTATCACCCTCCCAGGCTAAAATCAGGGTTGGCATAGTCAATGTGGCAATGTGTTGTTTATTTGGCAGATCATTGAGGGCGGCTGCGCGAAACAGTCGGTCAAGCGTTTGACGTGTCATCAATTTTAATCCGTCTAACGTGCCCAGCACACTGTGTTCGTGGCCATTAATCAGCCAACTTGGTAGCATTTTTCCCCAATGTTTGGCGTTTATCCTGGCTAACCCTTTACCGCCAAAAATACGCGCTGCTTTGGCCATTTTAGGGTAAATATCCACTTGTGCCGCCCGTGCATCCCATGCTGTGGGCGGGTTCATCAGGATCAATCCTTTTACTTTTTCTGGATACTTCAATGCAGCATATAAGCTCGTGACACTGCCCATTGATTGACCGCCTAAAATAAGCTCTGATGGCGCGCTTAAATGCGTGGCGATGCTTATCATGTCATTCGCCAGTTCTGGCCATAAATAGTCTTCAACGCACTTACCGGCTGAAGACAAGCCATGACCAACGGCGTCATAACGAATAAGCTGTAACTTTTTGGGAAATCGATGCCAGGCATATAAACCAATCGCATCTTCACTTTGAATGCTGCCGGTTGAGCCATGGGCCCAAATAAGGGTCTGTCCCATACCGCTAATGGAACAATTAAACTGATTAATATTAAATTGCTCTGTCATGGCCTATCGCGCTCCTAATGAGTCAACTTATCCTTTTACAATTTCAATCAGTCTATTGATAAATAGAATAACTGCATCTGTGGTATCAAACCGAAATGCTAGACCATAGTGAATTTCATTTAAGCCTTTGTTTCGACGGGTTGGAAATCGGGTCATTTGCGCATTATGGTAATAATCATATTTTGCGTGTACGCCATCTATGGTCGCCAATTCTGTCGAAAAAATTTCAAATGCCGGACGGATAATCAGTAATGGCGTTTGTCCTTCCACATGCAAATAAACCGGTTCTTTTAACTCAGGGAGCATGTATTCGGTAACATTCTTAATATTAAAATTAGTACGACATTTGAGTTCATTCAAGGTTGATGCGGCTTGTTCGAGGGTGATGCTCATAAAATAGATGCCTGTGCTGGGTAATACCATTGATTTATAACACTAGAGTATATGACTTAGGCAGGTAAATAAAAACAAAAAGCCCCGAACATTTGTTCAGGGCTAATGATGTTAATTCGTTAGTATTGGCTATAAACGATACTGGCTATAAAACCACAATTAAGCGTCGATACCTTTACTCGCCAATAACTCGTCGTAAGTGCCTTTGAAATCATTAATACCCTTGTCGGTGATTTCAATAATACGTGTGGCCAATGATGATACAAATGCACGGTCATGGGAGACGAAAATCAATGTGCCTTCGTACTTTTCAAGCGCATTATTTAATGACTCGATTGATTCCATATCCATGTGGTTGGTTGGTTCATCGAGTAACAAAATATTGGCTTTTTGCATGATAAGTTTACCGAAATACATACGGCCTTTTTCACCACCGGACAACACTTTAACGGATTTTTTAATGTCATCTGCGCCAAACAACATACGGCCTAAAATACCGCGAACAGATTGATCGTCATCGTTTTCTTTACGCCATTGACTCATCCATTCAAATAAAGTCATGTCATTAGTAAAATCAGCTTCATGATCCTGGGCGTAGTAACCAAGATTGGCATTTTCAGACCAATTAATAGTCCCTTCGTCTTGTGGAATATCGTGCACTAAAGTACGTAGTAAGGTGGTTTTACCAATACCGTTCTGACCCAAAATAGCAATACGTTCACCCACTTCAACCATTAAGTTCAGTTTGCTAAATAAGGGTTTGTCGTAACCTTTAGTTAAATTTTCGACGACCAGTGCATTTCGAAACAATTTCTTGTCTTGCTCGAAACGAATAAAGGGGTTGACGCGACTTGATGCTTTAATGTCATCAAGTTTAATTTTATCAATTTGCTTAGCGCGTGATGTGGCTTGTTTCGCTTTCGATGCGTTAGCCGAGAAGCGTGCTACGAAGGTTTGTAATTCAGCAATTTGCGCTTTTTTCTTCGCGTTGTCATTCATTAAACGTTCACGTGATTGCTGTGCAGCCATCATGTATTCGTCGTAGTTACCAGGGAACACTCGCAGTTCACCGTAATCTAAGTCAGCCATGTGGGTACACACTGAGTTTAAAAAGTAACGGTCATGGGAAATAATAATCATGGTGCTGTTACGTTGGTTCAACATGTCTTGTAACCAGCGAATAGTATCGATGTCCAAGTTGTTGGTCGGTTCGTCAAGTAACAATAAATCTGGATTTGAGAATAATGCTTGCGCCAATAACACCCGCAATTTGAAACCAGGAGCGATTTCGCTCATTAACCCAAAATGTTGCTCAGTGGCAATACCCACACCAAGCAATAAATCGCCTGCACGAGCGTCCGAGGTATACCCATCCATCTCAGCAAATTCCATCTCAAGCTCAGACACTTTGATACCGTCTTCTTCACTCATTTCAGGTAAAGAATAAATACGGTCACGCTCTTGCTTCACTTTCCACAACTCTCTGTGGCCCATGATCACAGTATCAATGACTGAAAAACTTTCGTAAGCAAACTGGTCTTGGTTTAATTTACCCATGCGCTCGTTAACATCTATCGAGACGTTACCGCTTGAAGGCTCTAAATCACCGGCAAGGATTTTCATAAAGGTGGATTTACCACAACCATTCGCGCCAATTAAACCGTAGCGATTACCGCCACCAAATTTAACTGATAGGTTTTCAAACAGTGGCTTTGCGCCAAACTGCATCGTGATGTTAGCTGTTGTAATCAAAATGAAATTCCAAATCGTGTTGTGTGTTAAAGCCCATATCAAATTATCGTGTAATCGTTTGAGTTGACGTCTAGACGACCCAAGCAAGCAAAAAATGATATTGAAACTGGCATACGGCAAAGCCGAGGTAAATACGAAGCGCAATATTGTAAGGATTTTCGGGCTATTTATCAACCTAAAATGGACCGATATCGATAACAACACAAAAGCAAACACTAACCCGGCGTTGACGGTAAAAGCTTCAACAGCCTAGAGGCTATAAAATCTATAGCAAGAGCCTAGAGCGCTGCACTGCTAGGACGCTGCGCGGCTAGATGCTATAAAATCTTAGCAGCGAAGCGACCCTAGCAGGACGCAATAAAACAAACAGCCTAGAGCGCTGCGCTGCTAGGACGCTGCGCGGCTAGATGCTATAAAAGCAAACAGCACAGCGAAACGACTCTAGCAGGAAGAAGTCCGCCCTAATCTCTAGGCACTGCCAGCTTGTCATCGATTGTCATCGCCGGCTATCGCTTGTCATCCCGCTCTTCTCCGCTTTTATAGCAGCGCAGCGATCTAGCAGGACGCAGTCCGCCCTAGTCTCTAGGCTTTGACCGCTTGTCATCGCTTGTCATCGCTTGCCATCGTTTTTAAAGCTTCAAATAACCAACAATATAATCCAATCCACCAATGATGGCAGCGACTTGAGCGTCGTTACATTCTTGAACGGTGACAAGTGGGCTATCGGGATAGACTTCGGTGGTGGTGTTAAAGTGATTGACTGTAATGCCGGCGCATAAACTGAGTTTTTTAACCGGATAGTTAACCACCCCAAATTGTTCAATCGGCACTTCGATAAGTTGGTTTTTATCATCTGCTGGAGCAATATGAGTCACTTTTAAGACCGAGTCGATAACCGCTTTTTGAAATGCGGGTGTTGGGTTGTCACTGTCACCGACAAGGTAGAAACCGTCAGGAATAATACCTTTGTCGTATTCAACACCATCGCGAGCAGATAATACCGGTCTGAACTCCAGCTCGTCAGTATCGGTAGTTTCATGTAGGTCAATATGCGCATAAATATCGCCCAGTGTTGCGACAAATGCCATCAGTGCAGCAGACTCTTCTGCTGGGCTATTAGGATAAAAAGAACGATTAGGGTCGATGGCTTTAGGATTCCAACGATTAATAGTTTCATAACCCCAAGGACTGATGCAAGGCGCTACGACTACATTGAAATATTGAGCATAGTGTTGTGCTTTCGTGGCTAAGAATTGAATCGCACCTTGTACACCGCTGGTTTCATATCCATGCACACCACCCGTCACGAGAATGGTTTTTTTATTGCTATCCCACTGCTGAGATTTAAACGCAAACAGTGGGTATTTGTCGGCATCATAAGATAACGCGCCGTATTGTACTTGTTCAAACTGAGCGGCCAGCGGGGTTAATTTACTCACCACTTCATCTTGATATGAACGTTTTATCGTCACTTGTGCTAACCATTGGCTTTTGTCAGCATCGGTCCACTTTTGCCCTGGAGTACCAATAGGATACGCTGTTGAATTGCTCATATAACCTCGTTAATCGTTTGTTTTATTGAGTTAATCTATTAAATTTTGATTTGTTTTGGCTTAGCTAAAATGACTAATGCTATGCCTAAAAAAATGATGCAGGCTGAGATACTAAGATGAATACTGATCGTTTCACCTAAAAACAACACGCCACCTAAGGCTGCAATGACGGGAACGGTCAGCTGTAATACCGCGGCATGGGTTGATGTTAACCCACGTAATGCTTGATACCATAATGCATACCCGACACCGGATGCCGCCCCGCCTGACAAGATGGCCAGTAGGATCCCTAATGGTGATAATATGAAGTGGCTCATTGGTTCGGTAACGGCAAACACGGACAGCAACCATACTGCGCCTATCATCACCATAACCAACGGCAAGGTCCGAATAAAATTATATCCAGTGTCGAATAGCGGTTGGCGAGACTGTTTACCCAATAAAGTGTAGCCCCCCCATGCACAGCCACTGATGGCCATTAACACTAAGCCGGTGAGTGAGGGAGCACTAACCCCAGGTAACACTAAATAGCCAAAGCCAGCAAAAGCCAATAATGCCCCAATGAACTCGAGTAACGTCAGTCGTTGACCTTGAATATGGCTGATGACCATCATGCTAATTTGCACTGCGGCAAACAAAATCAACGCACCAGTAGCGGTGTCGAGCAGTACATAAGCGTATGAAAACGCCACAGCATAGATAAACAGTAATCCCGCAGCAAACAAGCTACCTCGGCGAGTGGAGTTATTAGTGTCGGTTTTACTTGGTCGCAATAACATTAATAACCACAACACCAAGGCACCTGTGGTCAAACGAATGGCCGTAAAACTGCTTGGGTCAATTAATGGCGTTGTTTGCTGGGTCGATGATAACGCCATGCGGCACAATACTGAGTTAGCCGCAAATGCAACCAAGGCTATCATGGTATACAGGGGAATAGAAAACCGCGATAAAAACGCTGATAGAGCAGACATAAACGGGGCTACTTAGCGTTGTTTTTAAAGGTGAATTTATTGAAAAACCATTGTATTACAGCCACTTGCTGCACATGTGTTAAACCAAAGTAGACGCAAATCCAAGGTGAGATAAGTAAAAACCACGGTAAAGCAGCCGTTGAACGATCGGAAAAGAATAAATACAAAAAACCGCCATAGATGATTATCACCCCTAGCACTCCAACAATTAACATGATTTTTTTGATCAGAAATTCTAATTTGGCCACGTAATAGCATCCCTAAAGAGTGAAAAAATAACGCCAAGCTAATACGAATAGTATTAGCTTGGCGTGACAGCATCATAACAAACTTAAAGCAGATATCATCGCTTATAAACGAATACCACCATCAATTTCGAACACTCGGCCATTCACATAATCATTTTCAATGATAAAACGCACCGTTGAAGCAATTTCTTCTGGCTGACCTAAACGGCCAACTGGAACCATTTTTTCAAGGCGTTCTAACGCTTCTGGTTTCATGGCGGCGGTCATTTCAGTAGCAATAACACCTGGGGCAACGGCGGCACTGCGAATGTTATAGCGCGCGAGTTCTTTGGCCCAGCCTACGGACATGGCTGCTACGCCCGCTTTAGACGCCGAATAATTAGACTGCCCCATATTACCGGATTTAGCTAAGCTAGAAATATTAATGATCACCCCAGCTTGGCCCGTTTCAATCATGGCTGCAGCCGCTTCGCGACCACACAAAAAAGTGCCGGTTAAGTTTACGTTGATCACCGATTGAAATTGCTGATACGACATGCGGTCGATCACTTTGCCTTCTTTGGCTTTGACCATTAACCCGTCACGTAAAATACCGGCGTTGTTAATTAACACATTCACTTGACCAAAATCTTCAACAATATATTTAAAGCCAGCGACGACATCTTCTTCATCAGTAATGTCTAAGGCGTAGCCTTGTACTTCAGTTGTTGAACCTAAATCAGCACAGGCTTCTTCAAGCTTGGTTTGATCAACATCGATAAGCGCCAATTTAGCCCCTCGAGCAGCTAAATCGTGCGCCATTGCCAGACCTAGTCCACCTGCTCCGCCAGTAATGACGACAACCTTATCTTTTAATTCCATCAACTGAATCCTTTATTTTTTCTTTGAAAATTGTTCAAAAATACTCGAAAAATCGCGACGACCATGGCCTTGACGAGCATGATTAACATATAAGCTACGAGCCAGAGAACTCATTGGTGTGCTTGAATTAGAGGCGACTGCCGCTTCTTGCGACAAGCCTAAATCTTTGACCATCAAGTCAACCATAAAGCCACCTTGATAATCGTTAGACGACGGTACGTTTTCCATCACATCAGGGCATGGATTATACTTTTCTAAGGTCCAGTTACCGCCACTGCTGACTTTCATGATATCAGATAGCACTTTAGGATCTAAGCCATTATCCAAACCTAATTGTAATGACTCACTGGTACCGACCATTAACACAGACAACAGCATGTTATTACAAATTTTGGCAATTTGACCTGCCCCTACCGCGCCAGCATGGAAAATATTGCCGCCCATAACCGTCAACACCGTTTGCGCTTGTTGATAAGCTTGGTCAGTCCCGCCACAGATAAAGGTTAAGGTGCCTGCTGCAGCGCCTGCCGTGCCGCCAGAGACTGGTGCATCCATAAACTCAATCCCTTTCTCGGCGGCTTTAGCACCCACTAAACGGGCACTATCGGCATCGATGGTAGAGCAATCAATTAATAATGCCTGTTTTGACACCACCTCTAGTAGGCCTTTATTGTTGTCATCACCTAAATACAAACTGCGCACATGCTTACCTGCAGGTAGCATGGTAATCACAAAATCGGCCGATGCCGCTGCACCACACGCCGTTTTGGCGCTTAATGCACCTTGTGCAGTTAAGGCTTCTAGTGCCGCCGGATTTAAGTCAAACACCTTAACGGTTAAGCCGGCTTTAACTAAGTTGGCCGCCATTGGGCCGCCCATGTTACCTAAACCAATAAATGCTACTGTTGCCATATTGCTCATCCTTTTTAATTAAAGCTTGCTAATGGGTGTTTATCTGCAGCCCAAGGCGATGCAACTAACTGGGCAATCTTGTTTGCGTCCACAGCCTCTACATCAGTAAACAACCATTGTGGGCTTCGGTCTTTATCTATCAATAATGCTCGAATGCCTTCGCAAAAATCACCCATGGAGCAACAATTAACGCTCACGCCTAACTCCCATTTAAAGCATTCTGCCAAGCTAAGATCGGTACCCAATGCTGCCTGAGCAAAAATTAAATGCCAACTAATCGGGCTGCCAGCTAATGCGGTTTTTTGTGCTCGTTTAAGCCAATCAAGTTCAGTATTTAGGGTTGATAATTGGTGATGTACATCAAGAATGTCACCGGCCATTAATAAATCGATTTGGCTTTGAAATTGTTGCAAAGCACTGGTTGGCAGCGATGCTAAATGCGGCTGAGTCATGCCAGTGAGCAAGTCACTCAATAAGTGATGATTCTGCTCACTATCTTGACTCCAAGCCAGTTCAGCCATGGCATCGAAAAATGGCTCTTTTTCATCGCTATTAAGATAATGATTACCCAAGCCAACATACAGCGCATCTGCTGCCCCCATGTTGTAAGCCGTTAAGCCCAAAAACAGCCCAGTTTTACCCGGCATACGATTTAAAAAGTAGCTAGCGCCTACATCAGGGTATAGCCCAATGGTGACTTCTGGCATCGCAATACGGCTGCGTTCAGTGACAACTCGATGACTTCCACCCGCCATTAATCCTAACCCGCCGCCCATCACAATACCGTCGCCCCACACCAATACGGGTTTACCGAATTGATGCAGTAAATAATCAAGCTGATATTCTTGGGTAAAAAAATCACCGGCTTCTGCGGTCAAGTTATTCGGGTTTGCCACTGCAGCATGATAAATCGCTCGCACATCCCCCCCCGCGCAGAAGGCTTTGTCGCCTGCACCATCCATTACCACACAAGCAATACTATCGTCCTGCTGCCACTGAGTTAGCTGCGCTTGCATGGCTTGCAACATGTCGAGATTCAATGCATTAAGCGCTTTTTCGATATTGAGCGTGACCACACCAATTGATTGGCCTGATAGCGTCCCTAATGTTTGAAATATTACATCTTGAGTCATTAGCCGTTCTTCCATTTTGGGGTGCGTTTTTGAAAAAAGGCATTCACACCTTCAGTTTGATCTTCAGTATCAAATAAACCAATAAACCGCTCACGCTCAAGCGGCAGCGCTTGTGTAAGCGCCATTGTGCGCCCAGCTTGAATAAGAGGTTTACATACGTTAACACTGCAAGGTGACTGTCTAGCTACTTTAGCTGCCAGAGCAACAGCGGCATTCAATGCTTGACCTTTTTCGACCATTTCTTCAACTAAACCGATTTTCTCTGCTTTAGTGGCATCAATAAGTTCACCACACAAAATCATCCGCTTAGCCCAACCTTCGCCAACTAATGCGGTTAAGTTTTGGGTTCCACCGGCGCAAGGCGATAATCCTACTGATGCTTCAGGCAATGCCATTTTCGCTTGCGCTTCAGCGATACGTAAGTCGCAAGCTAACGCCACTTCTAATCCACCGCTAATGGCAAAACCATTAATGGCAGCAATCGACACACCGCGAAACGCACTTAAGGCTTCAAACGCTTCACCAAAATGTTCCGCCATGGAAGCTGCATTGACTTTATCGCCGTCGGCAAACAAATTTAAATCTGCACCTGCTGAAAAAAATTTATCCCCTTGACCTGTGATCACCAAAGCATAAATAGTTTTGTTTTGGTTTAGCTTAAGCACTGTGTGTTTCAGCGCTTGTAAACTGTCAGCGGTCCAAGTATTGGCTGGCGGATTATTCAGGGTCAAAATAGCCGTGTGGCCTATAATATGTTCAAGAATATCGGGTTGAGTAGTCATAACCTTATGTCCTTATGCTAGAAAATCAGTTGTGGATCATTCAGTTGTAGAATAGTCAGTAGTGAACCTGTTTGTTACAGGATAGGATGAGCATCGCTGGCTAACAAACGACGGGCAATAATTAAGCGCATTATCTCATTGGTGCCCTCTAAAATTTGGTGCACGCGTACATCGCGGAAATGACGTTCTAATGGATATTCGCGGATGTAACCGTAACCACCATGAATTTGCAACGCACTGTCACATACTTGAAAACCGACATCGGTGGCAAAGCGTTTTGCCATGGCACAATAGGCGCTGGCTTCAGGGTCTTGGGTATCTAATTTAAATGCCGCTAAACGCACCATTTGACGCGCAGCAACCAGTTCAGTCGCCATATCTGCAAGTTTAAACTGCAATGCTTGAAAAGCCGCTAATGGCTTACCAAACTGTTTACGCTCATTCATGTATTGGGTGGCGTGGGTTAATGCCGCTTGAGCGGTACCAATTGAACAGGTGGCAATGTTAATCCGTCCGCCGTCTAAGCCTTTCATCGCAAACGTAAAGCCTTGGCCTTCTTCACCGAGTAAATTGGCCGCTGGCACACGTACGTTTTCAAAACTTATCATTTTTGTTGGCTGAGCGTTCCAGCCCATTTTATCTTCTGCTTTACCATAGGTTACTCCAGCGGCATCAGCTGGTACCGCAATGGCTGAAATGCCTTTAGGGCCTGGCTCACCAGTGCGGCACATCACCACCAAAAGCTCGGTTTCTCCGGCGCCTGAAATAAACATTTTCGATCCTGTGATCAGGTAATCATCACCGTCACGCACGGCTTTAGTTTGCAGTGATGCAGCATCACTGCCAGCGCCAGACTCAGTTAAACAGTATGAAGCCAATAATTGTCCGGTAGTTAAGCCTTCAGACCACTGTTGACGTAGGGTTTCAGTGCCCCAAGTAGTGACCATCCAAGTGGCCATATTATGAATGGTTAACATCGCCGTAGTGGTGGTACAGCCATGGGCTAATTCTTCAAAAATAATCGAGGCGTCTAAGCGAGATAAGCCCATGCCACCTTCAGATTCAGGCGAATACAATGAACAAAACCCTAGCTCGCCGGCTTTTTGAATCACGTCTTTAGGAAAATGATGCTCTTCGTCCCACTTGGCGGCGAATGGCGCGAGTTGTTCTGCGGCAAATTGACGGGCTAAATCAGCAAACTGACGCTGATCTTCATTTAAATTAAAATCCATGCTGGACTCCTGTTATTGTCTTGGATGACTCTTGGGTCATTTGATCTTTTGCCCGCCTGCAGCTTAAGCTGCTTAACCATTATAGTGTCTGGTCTTGCTACACCATCATAAAATGGCGCGAGTCAACATTGTCTTGTTGTGTTGGCAGATAAATGTTGCCGCGATAAATCAATAAACTATCGCGACAAATGGATACTAACCCCAGTGGAGCTTATTTGAGATCAATGCTCATGTTAGGGCCGCTAACGGCTTCTGCATCAAACCAGCGCGAGGTAATGGTTTTAGTTTCGGTGCAAAAACGCACAGCTTGTTTGCCATAAGCGTGTTGATCACCATAGAAACTGCCTTTCCAACCGGTAAATGAAAAGAAGGGTAATGGCACTGGAATTGGCACGTTAATGCCCACTTGGCCAACTTCAATTTCGTGTTGATATTTACGGGCCGCGCCGCCCGAGGCGGTAAAGATTGAGGTACCATTGCCATAAGGGCTATTGTTCACCAGCTCGATAGCATCGTCTAAATTTTCGGCTTCCATACAACACAGGACGGGGCCAAATATTTCTTCTTTGTAAATGCTCATGTCGGTGGTGACATTGGTAAACATGGTTGGGCCAACCCAGTTACCAGACTCATACCCTGCAACCGTAAAGTCACTACCATCGAGTAAACATTCAGCGCCTTCGGCTTTACCTTGGGCAATTAATTTCAGCACCCGTACTTTAGCTGCTGGGCTAATGACAGGGCCATAGGCTGCGTCTTTGTCATCCCAGAAACCCGGACGGACCTTGGCTAACGCTTGTTTTAATTCTGGGATCCACTCTTTGGCTTTACCGACAAAAATCGCTACTGAAATCGCCATACAACGCTGACCAGCTGCGCCAACAGAGGCGCCAACCATGTTATTGATCACTTGCTGCTTGTTCGCATCAGGCATGATCACGCAGTGGTTTTTAGCCCCCGCGAAGGCTTGCACGCGTTTTAGGTTGTCAGTACCGGTTTTATAAATATATTGGCCAACCCCCACTGAGCCCACAAACGAAATCGCTTTAATGACTGGGTCTCTTAGCAAAATGTCGACTGCTGTCTTGTCGCCATGGATAAGTTGTAATACGCCTTTTGGCGCACCAGCTTCAACAAACAATTCCACTAAACGTTGTGGCGTCATAGGATCTTGTTCAGATGGTTTTAAAATAAAGGTATTACCACAAGCAATCGATAACGGGAACATCCATAACGGGATCATTGCGGGAAAGTTAAACGGGGTAATACCGGCGCATACACCCAAGGGTTGAGTGTAGCTATAGGTATCGATATTACGGGCGACGTTTTCAACGGTTTCGCCCATCATTAATGTTGCAACACCACAAGCATGTTCGGCCACTTCAATACCGCGCCATACATCACCTTTAGCATCTTCAAAGGTTTTACCTGTCTCTTGAGCCAAAATCGTCGCCAATTCGTCGTGATGTTCTTTAAGTAAATGTTGGTAACGCAACATGACCCGCGCACGTTCAGACACGGGGACTTCTTTCCAGGTTTTAAACGCTTCTTTGGCACTGTGAATGGCCTGCTCTACTTCGGCAGTAGTAGCGCAGTTAATTTTTGCGATAACCGTATTGTTGGCTGGGTTGGTGACGTCAATATTGCGATCGCCGCAACCATGAGTGAATTCGCCATCAATATAATGCTTAACTTGTGTGATCATGTTGCTTTCCTCGATCCTTGAATATCTTGTGAGTGAATAACATCACTCGTATTGAGTTACTGCACAGGTAATGCGGATTATTATGGTTGTCAGTATCACATTTAATGTGGCTGCGTTTGCTTCTACCTGTGCGGTAGTGTTGTTGAACTAATGCCTTGTTGAGCTTAGCTAATGTTGATTTTTACACTTCTATAGCCATGGCGGTGGCTTCACCGCCACCAATGCATAACGATGCCACACCACGTTTTAAGCCACGAGCTTTTAAGGCATAAATCAGTGTGACTAATAAACGCGCACCAGAACAACCAATAGGATGGCCTAACGCACAGGCACCGCCATTAACGTTGACTTTGTTGGCATCTAAGCCTAGTTCTGAAATCGCTAACATGCTCACCATGGCAAAAGCTTCGTTGATTTCATATAAATCGACATCGCCTTTATTCCACTGCACTTTTTCGAACAATTTTTGCATCGCGCCTACAGGTGCGGTGGTAAACATTGATGGTTCTTGTGAATGAGTGGTGTGGCCTTTGATGGTGGCTAATACGTTTAAGCCAAGTTGTTGTGCTTTGTCTCGGGTCATCAACATTAATGCTGCTGCGCCATCTGATATTGAACTTGAATTGGCTGCGGTGATGGTGCCGTCTTTGGTAAAAGCGGCACGCAGTGTTGGGATTTTTTCTGGCCGCGCGTTACCGGGCTGCTCGTCAGTATCAACGGTGACATCGCCGCGGCGAGTGCTGATATGAACGGGTACCACTTCGTCTTTAAATGCGCCTGACTGAATCGCACGATTGGCTTTTTCTAGTGAAGCCAAGGCAAACGCGTCCATTTGTTGGCGAGTTAAGCCAAAGTCGTCGGCCGTTTTTTGCGCAAACGTGCCCATAGCGCCGCCAGTGTAAGCATCTTCAAGACCGTCTAAAAACATGTGGTCGATGACTTTACCGTGGCCCATACGCATCCCACTGCGCGCTTTGTCGAGTAAGTATGGTGCCTGGCTCATGTTTTCCATGCCTCCCGCAATAACCACATTATTGCTACCCGCTTTAATTAAATCGTGGGCTAACATGACCGCTTTCATGCCTGAACCACAGACTTTATTGACCGTAGTTGCGCCTACGCTAAAAGGTAAACCAGCCCCCAGAGTGGCTTGGCGAGCGGGCGCCTGTCCAAGACCTGCTGGTAATACACAACCCATTAATACTTCGTCGACGCTATTGTCACTCACACCCGTTTGGGCTAATAAGCCTTTAATCGCGGTAGCAGCTAATACCGGAGATGCCACTTCAGATAACGCCCCTTGAAACCCACCCATTGGTGTACGCTTCGCAGCAACAATAACGATATCTTGACCTGTTTGCTCTGTACTCATAACCACTCCAATTTACTGCGCGTAAAAATTAACATCAATAATATGAATATCACTCTGACGTTGACGCGAACGTAAAGCAAGTAAAAAATGGTCTAAACTGTGATGTTAATCTCACTGAGTTGTCATTGAAGATTTACACTTGATAAAAACAGATCGGAATTGATAACTAATTAACTGTTTGTAATAGCGTTATTAGCTATAGGTGTTACTGAGGATAACTGAATTAAACTTTAGTCTATGAGGTATATCTATAAGGTAAGTCTACCGGAAGAAATGGAGCTCGGTAGGCTTTTAGTCATCGAACTTCAGCCAAAATCGACATTCACTCGAGTCACAATTATCTGAATGTCAGAGAAACAAAAGGCTACTACACGTTATCGCGTAATAGCCCCAATGTAAGTAACCCCATCTTCAAACCCGAGTTAAGGTTAAGTAAATTGGTTAGTTAGTTGATCAATATATCACTAGGTTATTTTTTATTTTCCCATGGCGTTTTGGCATTCATGTCTGATAAATCATAAGGCGTTAACTGATAAACGTAATAGTTAAGCCAATTACTGACTAATAAACTGCCATGGCTATGCCAACGGACAATAGGATCTTGATTGGGATCATCTTGACGGTAATAATTTTTGGGAATATCAGGGTTAAGTCCCTGGCCCACATCGCGGACATATTCTTCGTTTAACGTGTCTTTTTGATACTCAGGATGGCCCATAACAAACACATTATGGTTATCGCGACTGAGCACAATATAGGCCCCAGCTTCATCAGATTCTGCCAACACTTCTAAATCAGGATGTTGGCGAACTTGTTCGATGTCCATTTCAGCAAATCGTGAATGCGGCGCAAAAAATTCATCATCAAAACCACGTAATAATGGATGCGGGTCGCTGGTTCGGCGATGATTAAATACCCCTGTACGTTTGTTCGCTAATAACCGACGGTGCAAATCATATAGATGATAAAAACCAGCATGAGCAGCCCAACACAGAAATAATACTGATGTCACATGTTGTTGAGACCAATCAATAATCTCGCGAATATGGTCCCAATATTCAACATCTTTAAAATCAATTTGCCCTAGCGGCGCGCCCGTAATAATCAAGCCATCGTAATTGTTATGTCTGATGTCTTCAAAATCACGATAAAAAGTATTCATGTGGTCCACTGAAGTGTGCTTCGATTCTTTATCATGAATGCGTAATAAATCAACCCCAACCTGCAATGGTGTGTTACCCAGTAAACGTAATAGTTGGGTTTCTGTTTCGATTTTATTAGGCATTAAATTCAAGATTAATACCCGCATTGGACGAATGTCCTGATTGGCTGCACGGGTTTCTGACATCACAAAGATATTTTCTGACTCTAAAATACTTGCCGCTGGCAGGTTATCTGGAATTCGAACCGGCATACTTGTTACCTTTTGTGTGGATTAAACAAATTATCTTGCGTTTGTAACCATAAGCATCTTACTTAACAATGAGCTTGTCGTAACGATCATATCGTCGCTTAACCGACTTACATAGAATGTGCAGACATAATTAACGTATTTAACCCTGCATTTATTACCGATTGAGATCACAAAACCGATATAAATTTTTGCCTAAAAAACCGCCCAAACATCTGCATTATCATCGTCACATTATGTTAAAAAAATAATGATCTACCTGTCTATAAGGCTTGTAGCATGCTCGACTACCCTATCATGGCCGTGAGTACCAAGCGCTCACGGTTAACAGCTTTTATCATACACAAGGATGTCTAGAAGTCTACACGTCTTAGTCGAAAAATTTTCCTGCTTGTTATCAATAACTGATATTCCTATTATAAGGCACCATATTACGATGATGTTTACTATGTTGACAACGACGTCTACCGCGACAGCAATGATTATTGGTGCCAGTTCGCAATTAAGCCAAGCGCTTGCACGGCAGCTATCTGAACAAAACGTATCCCTAGTACTTTTTGTACCAGAAGCTGATCAGCTAACTGAATTTTGCCAAACCTTACCTGGGGAAGTGACTGTATACCCTTTAAGTATTGGCCAACCTGAACGGTTAATTGAGCAGCTCACCACGGCATGGGAGCAACACAATGGCGCTCATCTAGTGATAGTGAATACGGGTGTGAATCACTACGATGCCACGCTACCTTGGCCGATTGAACAACATATTATTGATGTGAATGTCAGAGGATTTGCCGCCATCAGTAACTGTATTTTTAAATTAATGTGCCAACAAGGTTATGGTCAACTCGCCGCTATTAACTCTATTGCCGGCCAGCGCGGTGGACCAAATGTGGCTTACCATGCATCTAAAGCGTTTGCGGTTAATTATCTACAAGGTTTGTGCATGCATGCGCAACGATTGAAATTGCCCATTACCATCAGCGATATTCAATTAGGGTTATTTGACAAGGCTATGTTACTCAACACTGCATTTTTATTGTCGCCGATAGACAAGGTTGCCAAACAAATATTAACCGCCCTTAAAAAAGGTAAACGGCGAGTATATGTCACTAAACGTTGGCGTGTTGTTGCGTGGATGAATCGATTATTACCTGAATATATTTATAATACCCGTCATTGGAAACCGCGTAAAAAAACCAAGTAATTCATACCAATAAAAACAGGAACATATTAGTTCCTGTTTTTTTATACTCTTACTTTAGCTTCACTTAACTTACTTTAGCTACACTTATTTTGCTTTATTTTTGCTTATTCTTGCTTATTTATTACTGTCGCTTAATAAGTATAACCCACACTTATCATATAAACCCATGGATCAATATCGGTCTCCACTACCACATGATCCGCGCCTAAATCAAAGCTCACGTCGGTTGAGATTTGTGCATACCACACGGACGCATTAACTAACCATCTTTTGTCAATTTGATAATCAAGTCCAACTTGACCTGCCAAGCCCCAAGAGTTAGATAAACTTAAATTATTTAAACCAAGATCTTTCGCTTCTTGAGTAAATTCATTGTCATAGAAATTAGTAAAGTTAACCCCTAAACCAATATAAGGACGCAAAGCCGATTGTGGATCACCAAAGTAATATTGTGCTACCAGTGTCGGAGGCAATTGCTTAGAGTCAGCTATTTTACCTAATTCGCCCAGTGACACATCGTGGCTAAAAGGCGATGCGGCCAATAATTCAATACCAACATTATCAGTTAACATATAACCAAAATTTAGCCCTAACTGCACATCACTATCAACGCCAAATTCAGCAATATTGGCCACTACAGGGCTCGACTCATTAGGGGCTACCATCGCCACACCAGCCCGAACAATAATGTCACCGGCTTGATGGGCTGCGGCGCCAAATGATAAACCAGCAGTTAATAAAGAAACGGCAACTAAACTTAGGGTAATTTTCTTATTCATTTTTTAACACTCCTTGGTAATGACAACCGGATGCAAATCAATTGCATCCTCAACATTCGCAGTCAACCTACCTAAGTCATTGATGAATAACATTGATCTAGATCAGTTAAAACAGAATACCTCTAAAGTGGTAGTGCTTTGTTCAAATATACTTGATTTGGATCACAAGTTTCACAAAGTGGATCTGCATCTGAATCTCATATTAAGGAAAAGTGCGAGGCAAGAACGGGGGTGTTGAGTGATAAATAGCCGTGACTGAAGATAACTTAATCGTTAAGCTCAGATCGTGATATTAAATGGTCTCTAACAGCTATTTCCCCTCGTTGAGCTTCGTTAACTTAGGGTATTGGGTTAGCCAGTTTTTTTGAACTAGTCTGGATTCAAAAACACTAATATCACGCTTGGGGTTGGCACATAACGTGAGAGCAAAAAGACCTTCTAATCCAAAAACAGCATCCACGCTTATCTCATGCTCATTGATTGAAATAGAAGGCGAGCTTAGGGTTAACGCTGTGGAGTTATCGACATTAACATTGACTAACTTAACACCCACAGCAGTTTGTTTTTCAGGCCAATAAGACATGGCGTCAAGGCACGAGGAATAAGCAGGATCGCCATGTTTAACATGCATTCTGGCTTGATTTTTAACTGACCAGGGTAAATCTGCTCGCTGCCTAAGTTCGGCTTCAATGGCGCGGTCTCGCTCCACTGACACATTGATATCACACCAATATATAACATCAATATCATTTAACGGCTGCGGCTTAAACTTGTGTAATTTATCCCATACCAAATTACGCACAAAGCCTGCAGCGATATACCAATCTGTAATATAAAGTGGTTGTAACACCGCACGGCAAATGTGCAAGGCATGCAGACGCTGAGCATCATCTTGCAACCATGTCGATAACTGCCCAGCTAAGTCATCAGGCTTCAATGGATGTAACGTTCGCTGACTAGCTGGCATCATGCTGTTGCTCTGGTGCTGCATCAGCAAAGGCCGCTAATTGTTGGCACTCATCCCAAATGCTGACAATATTTGGATATGCTGCAAGGTCAAGATTAAAGCGCTTGGCATTATATACTTGTGGGATCAGACAAATATCGGCCAGTGAAGGCTTATCACCAAAACAGAAACGTCCGCAGTGGTGACTTAGTTGTACTTCTAACGCAGTAAAACCAAGGTGGATCCAATGATGATACCAGCGCATTTTATCGGCTTCTGACACACCCATTTCATTGACTAAATATTGTAATACTCGCAAGTTATCTAAAGGGTGAATTTCACATGCAATCGCTTGGGCCATACTGCGCACAATGGCACGATCTTCAATATTGGTTGGAAGCAAGTGATGTTGCGGATACTTGTCTTCAAGAAACTCGATAATGGCCAGTGATTGTGACAATGTCAGTTCACCTTGCTCACCGTTATCAACCAATACCGGCACTAAATGCTGCGGATTGAGTTGATGATATATTGCAGAGTTTTGTTCACCGCCATTATTCACTAAATGCACCGAAATATGCTCTGCCGTTAACTGTTTTAAATTTAACGCAATCCGCACCCGATAAGCCGCACTTGAACGCCAATAGCCGTAGAGTTTCATGTCAATATCCCTGTTGTTTTATGATTAAAAAAGGCAATAACGATTTATCGCTATTGCCTTTTTATGTCGATTTATATCACTGCAATAATCTTAGGCTTTGTACTCAACCACTTTTTGATCAATAGAGCCAAAAATACTCACACCGTTGTCATCAAACATTTCAATACGAACGCTGTCGCCAAAGTGCATAAAGGATGTTGATGCTTTACCATCGGCAATAATTTCAAGCATACGCTTTTCCGCCAAACAGCTTGAACCCGCACTGCGATCATAATTTGAAATGGTGCCAGAACCAATAATAGCCCCGCTACCTAATGGACGCGTTTTAGCCACGTGTTCCACTAACTGACTAAAGTTAAAGGTCATATCAACACCCGCATTGGGGCGGCCAAACAATTCACCATTTAAGTGGGTGACCAATGGTAAATGTACTTTACTGTCTTGCCATTTATCAGCTAATTCATCTGGGGTAATAGCAATAGGCGAAAATGCACTTGATGGCTTAGATTGGAAAAAACCAAACCCTTTACCTAACTCGCCGGGGATCAAGTTGCGCAGTGATACGTCGTTGACTAACATCAATAATTTGATGTGTTTAGTGGCATTTTCGCTGCTAACACCCATGGCAACATCATCGGTAATGATGGCGATTTCTGATTCAAAATCAATTCCATACTCTTCACTTGTCACTTCGATATTGGCTTTAGGGGCAATGAAACAGTCTGAACCGCCCTGATAGACTAAAGGATCCGTCCAAAATGATGCTGGCATTTCAGCGCCACGTGCTTTACGCACCAGTTCAACGTGATTCACATAGGCACTACCATCGGCCCACTGGTATGCACGAGGTAACGGAGATAAACAACGTGCTTCATCAAAATCGGCTGCATTGTCCATTTGGCCATCGTTAAGCGCTTCATAAAGTTCATTTAATTGTGGATACAATAAATCCCAAGCATCAAGTAATTGCTGCATTGTATGGGCAATAGCAGGTACAGCGACCGCTTTGGTTAAATCTCTACTGACTAACATCAATTGGCCGTCGCGACGTCCGTTGTGATAACTTGCAAGTTTCATTATGGCTCCTAAATACTGGATGAACGTGGCGGATAATCCACACTACACGCTCAATTTGATCATACAAATAACCCATCACAGCAAAAAAGCCTATAGCGTATGCTAAATCACATTTTGCTGGCATTAATGGATATTTGTAAATTATTGGTTACTTTAATATAAAATAATCGAAAACACTGATTTACAGCGTTAAGGTGACTAAAATGCCATCAAAATAGTTGGCATTAAATCGTTACATTACTTTTTTTTACTAATACTGTAATCGCGTAATTTATTGGCAATGGCGGTATGCGATACCCCAAGTTTTTTTGCTAATTGGCGTGTACTTGGGTACGCAGGGTATAACCGACGCAATAAACCTGCTTCGTATTCTTTCATGGCTTGGTCTAGGGTGCCTTCAAATTCCTCATCGAAGTAACCAAAGCCTTCAGCATAGGATGGTAATTTAAGCTGCTCGACCGTCAATTCAGTTGAACCGTCCCACATCGACACCGCTCTAAAAATCGCATTTTTCAATTGACGTACATTACCCGGCCACGCATAGGTAAACAGGTAATCACGACAGCTTGCCGAAATACGCCTTAAGGGACTCGATAACTGCTGACTATAATGTTCTAGAAACATTTCAGTTAACGGGATCACATCCACACGGCGCTCACGCAGTGATGGCATGTGATAACTGAGTACATGAATACGATAATATAAATCTTCTCGAAATTCGCCGGTTTGGCAAAGTTCAGCTAAATGTTTTTGGGTTGAACAGATAATCCGCACATCAGCGCGCACTTCTTCATCACCGCCAATCCGCCTAAAGGTTCCGTCTTGCAATAAACGCAGTAATTTGACTTGCGCCGCTTTGGACATCTCAGCAATTTCATCAAGAAACACAGTCCCGCCTTTGGCTTCTTCAAATAGACCGCGTTTAACGACAGTGCCATTACTGACAAAGCCAAATAATTCTTCTTCTGCAACGCTATCAGGCAGCGCGGCACAATTAATGGCAATGAAAGGATGTTCACGGCGCATGCTAGCATCATGACTAGCACGAGCCATTAGCTCTTTACCTGTGCCGGTTTCACCGGTGATCAGCAAGGGGGCATCTAGTTGCGCCATCCGTTTTGCTTGCTTGAGTATCTCTTTCATTTTGTCACTAACGGCTAATACGTTATCAAACCCAGTAGTCTGATTTTGCAGTGCATTAAACTGTTTACCCACTCGGGCTGGCGATTTCAGCGAGATAACCGCACCGGCTAAAATCGTTTTGTCATTATCATCAGGCAAGAAAATTGGCAGCATTTCGGCTAGATATTCACTGCCATTAATTTGCACCCGAGTCGCCTGAGCCAATACCGGCGTTTCGCTCATCCAACGGGCAACGTTAAACCCTTGTACCCAATGATTAAGTGACTCACCCACTACCTCATGTTCACCCATACCGAGCGTCAATAACGCTGACTCATTAGCAATGCGGATCCGACCTTTAGCATCGGTTGAAAAGACTGAATCAGGTAAGGTTTTAAGTAAGGTTTTTAGAGCGTAATGCTCTTGCTCTGATGGCATAAATGACACAGTACGAACATCATTTACACTTTCAACCTTGCGGATTTGCGGCATTAACTCGCGCAGTGTTTCAAAACTAATCTCAGCAAATTGCAGAAATAAGAAACCCCGATTACTGGCATCAATAGCCATTAAGTTAATGCCGTGATTTTCAAGCACGACGAGGATGTCTTTCGCTAAACCCACGCGATCAATACAGCTGACTTCCAAACGCATAATGTAACGATTCCCTATTTATTTAAGGTTTGTTTCGGAAATTTGGCATAACGTTAGAGGGATATGGCTTCGGTGGCAAGTGAAGTTTACAGCAGAATTGTAACAGAGCAATTATTTCAGCATATTACGTTAACGTAATATACTGAAATCGATGGTGATCGTCATTAATCTACAGCAACTGGTCGCTCTTGGCTGCCATAATAAAATCATTCTTATGGAGCCCTTTAATGGAATGTGACCACCAGGTCACCGTCACTTTACCCCATTCAGTTAAGATCCCAGGGTGGTGAAATTCAGCCTCAGCTAAATCGGCCAATTTATTGGTAAAAGCCATGGCCAATTTAAAGTTTTTGAATTTATATACCCGCTCCAGCTGCATAATACCGTCACGAACTTCCACGCCCCAATCGGGGATCATACCGATAAGCTCAGCTAATTCAGCATCGGTCACTTTAGGTGCATCCGCTTGGCATGCTTCACATTTCATCTCAGTTAATGCGTTCATTTACACTCCTTGACTTAATTAAATGGTTATCTTGCTTGCAGGCTGACGAGTCAAATGATGCTTACCTCAGCTGCAGTTAATCATTAGCTTGCTTTCACTTTAGGGGCAAACTTAGGCTCAAACATGCCTAATTGTCGCGCTTTGGTTACCATTGCCATAATATCCATACGCGCAACTTCATCAAGGTAGTCAATATTTTCAATCACGTAATAAATAGGCTGCATAATATCGATACGATAGGGTGTGCGTAATACATCCAGTAGATCAAAAGGTTTACGTTCTGGTGCATCACTTAGCGCATACAGGGTTTCTCCTGGTGAACTTAAAATACCGCCACCATAGATGGCTAAAGGCTCATTTTTCGCTTGAACCAAACCAAACTCAATAGTGAACCAATATAATCGTGCTAAAAAGACCCTTTCTTCTTTTGACGCAGCAAGCCCTAATTGACCATACATATGCGAGAAATGAGCAAATGATGGGTTGGTTAATAATGGGCAATGACCAAATATCTCATGAAAAATATCGGGTTCTTGTAAATAATCAAACTCTTCTTTGCTACGAATAAACGTTGCTACCGGAAATTCTTTATTGGCCAATAATTCAAAGAAACGTCCAAATGGAATTAATGCGGGCACGGCTGCCGTTTTCCAGCCTGTGGCGTCTATTAACACTTTATCAATTTCAGGTAACTGTGGAATACGATCAATAGACATGCCTAATGCATCTAACCCTTGTAGGTAAGCATGACAGGCTTTGCCCGGCATATTGGCCACTTGGCGTTGATACAATTGTTGCCATAATTGATTCTCATGTTCTGAATAATCTATGTAACCCTGGGCATCAGGTTGATGTGCAATATACTTTGTTGCTGTACTCATAAGCTCCACTTTACGTCAACTTCAGTTATTACATAGTGTGCCATGGTTAACGTTTTGTTAACTCCCTCACCATTTTTTGTCGCTGGGATATGTTGCTTGAAATGTAAACAAATGGGTACAGGCACGATTAAAGGGTGTTTTATATGACGATTGCTTAATTATCCAACACTGATAGGAACAAGCTGTCATGCGGTTTATAAGCCGACCCGTAATGATTTCAACATGACGGCTATAATTTAAATGGCTATTGAACTGTGATAATTTACAATAACCATTGAACTTGACTCATTTATTCACAGGACGATTTATCTATGGCAATTTTAGTAACCGGTGGCGCTGGCTATATTGGTACTCACACAGTAGTAGAGCTATTAAATGCCGGACAGGAAGTAATTATTGTTGATAATTTATCAAATTCAAGTGTTGAAGCCTTAGCCCGTGTTCATACTATTACGGGTAAAGATGTCACTTTTTATCAAGGTGATATTTTAAACAAAGCCTTACTGCAAAAAGTTTTTACTGACCACAGTATTGAGTCTGTCATTCATTTTGCGGGATTAAAAGCCGTCGGTGAGTCAGTAGAAAAACCGTTGAAGTATTACGAAAATAACGTTACTGGCACCATCATCTTATGCCAAGTGATGGCAGAAAATAACGTTAAGAACTTAGTCTTTAGCTCATCGGCCACGGTTTACGGCGACCCTGCTAGCCTGCCCATAAAAGAAGACTTCCCAACAGGCGCAACCAACCCTTACGGCCAATCTAAATTAATGGTTGAGTATATTTTAGCTGACTTACACAACTCGGATAACAGTTGGAATATCGCCCGTTTACGTTACTTCAATCCTGTTGGCGCTCACGAAAGTGGCCTGATTGGTGAAGATCCTAACGATATTCCTAACAACTTAATGCCCTTTATTGCCCAGGTTGCTGTTGGTAAACGTGAAAAATTAAGCGTCTTTGGCGATGACTACAATACTCCAGATGGCACAGGCGTGCGTGATTATATTCATGTTGTTGATTTAGCCATGGGTCACTTACAAGCATTGAAAAAGCTGCAAACCAAACCTGGATTAGTGACTTATAATCTCGGTACAGGCATAGGCTACAGTGTATTAGACATGGTCAAGGCGTTTGAGAAAGCCTGTGGTAAAACCATTGCTTATCAAATCAGTCCTCGCCGTCCAGGTGATATTGCAGCCTGCTATGCAGACCCTAGTTTTGCCGCGACAGAGCTTAACTGGCGTGCAAGCCACTCAGTAGAGGACATGGCCAATAGCAGTTGGAAGTGGCAATCAACTAATCCTGATGGTTATAAATTGCCAAGCACTTAACAATTTTTTGCTGCAGCTAATGCTAATATTGGCTGCAGCAAGTCCGTTTCGGTCTAATTGGGATAATAATGAGTCAAAGCATCGATCAAAGTCGTCGGAATCTATTTAGTCGCAGAAAAACTAATGTTATCCGTCCGCCTTGGATAAAAACAGACCAACTGTTTACCGACAATTGTACCCGCTGCGATAAATGCATTACCGCATGCGAAACAAGTATTATCAAACAAGGCGATGGTGGCTTTCCTGAAATAGATTTTAGCCTTGGTGAATGCACGTTTTGCCAGAAATGTGTTGATGCATGTCCAGAACCAGTGTTTGAACGCGCTCAATCCTTACCTTGGTCAATTACCGCCAGCATAAAAGAGAATTGCTTAACCTGTGAAGGCGTCTGGTGCCAGAGCTGTAAAGATGCCTGCGATCCGCGCGCAATTAGCTTTATCATGGCGGTAGGACAAGTGCCTAAACCCGTTATAGATACTGACGCCTGTAACGGTTGCGGTGCTTGCGTGTCCCCTTGCCCTGCGGATGCGATAATTATCGGCCACCCAAGCTAATTTTTCTCCCAAAGCGTAGAAAGATATTAAGTATTCGGTCAGCGATTTTGGTTTTGTTCATTAGCCTTTAGCGCTATATTACCCTCTCAACGTAGACATAAGAGCACTAAGATGTTTGGTCAAAAAAAACCTGCTAACTCACTAAGCTTTATCGCCCAAGAATGCCATTTAACCGGTAAACTCATTTTCAGCGGTGATGTGCTCATTGCGGGCCATGTCAGTGGCGATATCAAAGCACAAGGCAATGTGACCATTGAACCGAGCGGCACCGTCGATGGTGATGTCTTATGTCGCGAGTTGATGATTGCTGGGCAATTAACTGGCAAGGCACGCTGTAAAAAAATAACGCTTCATGATCAAGGTATTTTTGAAGGTGATGCATATTGTGAAAACATTGAAATTTTAGATGTTGGTCAGTTTTTAGGTTATCGTCACCGCGATCCTCTCACAACCGCCTAATGAGTGGCTTCGGCAGGCATTTTACCTGCCGCTTTAACTTGCACAATAATAGGGCCAACGGTTATCAATATTATGTCAGCTAACTTGCGATGGTTTATCCAAAGAGGCCATCGATAATGTGGTGAATTACCGATAGTTAAGCTGCCTGCCCGTTAATGAGCTGGCACAATATTAACCATCACGATAGACTTCGTTTGATGAAGTGAGCTTAGTCAGTTGCCCTTGTAAACCAATAACATATTTTCGATAAAAATCCGTCAGTTCATCATTTAACGCCCAAACTAATGCCTATTCATCATCACTGGTTTGAGCTTGTTGTTGCCATTGACGCAACAACGCCACAAATTCTTTAGGGTCTCGGTCTAAACTATCAATCGATAAATACACATGGTAACCCAACTGTTCATTCAACGTTTGACAACGATGGCCAAACATAGCCAGTACCCCACGATAACGTTCACCGTTAACCACTAACGGAGTGAACTCAGCGCCTAAATAGCCTTCTAAACTTTGTAAGTCTTCATCCTGGGTGGCCGCTGTCATTAATAGTGGCCGCTGCTCGGTCAGTAATCCGGTGGCCAAGCGCAGTGAAATACAATCTAAAACGGGATTAATGTGTTTAAGCTTGACGCCAATATAAGGCAGTTCAATTAACTCCATGTTTTGATTTACTCGCACATTATCAAGCCGTTGAATATTGTGCCATTCAATAAACACTTGTCCGCGGCGATTAAAAAATGCTACGCCTGCTGTGGTTAGCTTAAAACTGACGGCTGGCTGGTACACTTTGGAGACACCTAAAACCAGCGCAACTGAACCTAAGGCAAAACACAGCATACCGGGCACAAAAAAGCCTTTAAACCCGATAAAAATAATTAAGCTAGTTACTAAACTCACCGCCCCAACAACGGTGAGTGTAATGCCATTACGTTTAATAAAAGGGCTGATTAATAACTCGTCAGTGACCACGATTTCTCCTTTAAACTAATTGTGATAGAAGTCTATTTTATGACTAATAGGTTTTATGACTAATAGGTTTTATGGCTAATAGTTTTTAATTATTTGAATTAGCTTATCTCTTTGATCTGCAACCACAACATGCCGACATATTCATGGATAGCTTTCTGAGATGCTAATAACTGATCTGCACCTAAGCCCCACCAATAACTTTGCCTAGCAATAAAGTCACTGGCCGCCGGCTGTGGTTGCATATCCAGTGAGGTAAATATTTGCATAGATCTAGGCATGTGCGTAGCCGACGTCACTAACCTAAACGGTCTATAGCCAACAATATTCTTAAGTGCATAAGCTTCTTCAATGGTATCTTTAGGTTGATTAAATACGACTATATTGGCTGTTGGGATCCCTAATTCTTCTGCGGCTTGTGCCATAATCGTCGCATGAGCTGTCGACTGGTTTCCACCACTCCAACCACTGACAACTAAGGTACAATGTTGACCGAGACCAAACTGACGAATGCCTTCGGTTAATCGAGCCAGTGCCGTCGACGATAGTTGCTGTACTGCGGTATGGCCATATTGCTCACGATTACCCGATCCCAATACCATCACAACACAAGTGCCAGTAATCGGTTGATGATTAACTTGATACTGTGATTCTAATGAATCCGCTAAAAAATAACTCACTTGCGATTGGCTTGTTAATGCTAGCACCAATATAGCGGTGATCAAGGCGACTCGGCCAAATCGCAGTAGCATGGCCCGTTGGGTTCGCCACAAGATGGCAGCAATAACAAGTAACATTATGCTAAAGGGGATCGGCATCACTAATTGCGATAAGATTTTTTTAAGCCAAAACATCGGTATATCACTTGATCAATTAACACTGTGGCTAGTTTATCGTTATCAGCTTCGAATACAAACCATATAGAGTAAACAAAAACGGCACTTGTTAAGTGCCGTTTGGTATAAGGAGCAGATTAACGCTCAATGATATGAATTAAGACTCGTTCTCACAGAAATGAAACTGAAGCTACGTCTGGTCTTTGCCCCACAGCCATGCTGCGCCGCGAACGCCTGAAGAAGCACCAAACTTATTCTTAACGACTTGGGTTCCGCATTCACGGCCAACAACATATTTGGGTAACACTTTAGGTAGTTCGGTATAAATGGCATCGATATTAGAGACGCCGCCACCGAGTACAATCATGTCTGGGTCCATCATATTAATCACGTGCGCAAGTGAACGCGCTAGACGATCGATATAACGCTCAAATGCAGCTGTTGCCAATGGATCACCCTGTTGCATCATTTCAGCAATTTGAATGCCACTGGTTGCTTCACCGCCTACGGCGCGAAAATCACGCACAAAGCCAGTACCCGAAATAAAGGTTTCAATACAGTCACGATTACCACAAAAACAAGTGGTGGTATTAAACTCATCGGCCGTCATCCAAGGTAGTGGATTATGCCCCCATTCGCCGCCAATGCCATTACCACCGCCATGTACACGGCCGTTAATGGCAATACCTGCACCACAACCTGTACCGATAATGCCACCAAAAACAACACCTTTACCGGCGGCAGCGCCGTCAACCGCTTCTGATACCGCAAAACAGTTTGCATCATTGGCAACACGCACTTCGCGGTTCAGCAATTCACTTAAGTCTTTGTCTAAAGGATGACCGTTAATCCAGGTTGAATTTGAGTTTTTTACCAAGCCGGTAAACGGTGACACGACCCCTGGGATCCCAACACCTACAGAACCGATTTGTCCTGTGGCCGATTCAGCATCGGCAACTAAACTCACAATGGCTTCAATGGTTCCAGGGTAGTTTTTGGGAGTAGAAATGCGCTTCCTGAAAATTTCAGCACCATCTTCGGCTAACGCCACTATTTCAATTTTGGTACCACCGAGATCGACGCCCATGCGCATCATAACTTGTCACTCCATTTGCTGATTATTAATTGGGATTCCATATTTGACCAACAAAGGCTGAAAACGATTCCAACTACTTGCGGGCAAACCATGCCGATGATGCGGCAATAAAATACGGATTTAAAATATTTTCTTTCTGGTTATATTGCAGTGGTGTTAGTGCCGGATATTCAACAACCCGTCCACCCGCACTTTCCAATACCGCTTGCGCTGCTGCAGTATCCCATTCACTGGTTAGGCCTAGTCTCGGATAAACATCGGCTTGGCCTTCGGCCACCATACAAAATTTCAATGAACTGCCGACGCTTAACATTTGGTGTTCGCCAATAGTCTGTAAATAAGCGGCAACATCTGGGCTAACGTGAGAGCGACTTCCAACTACAATAGGTGGCGATTGCACTGCTCGGTCATGAATATCTAATATCGATAACTGCCCGTTATGCTCAAGCCAAGCACCTTGGCCAACAATGCCGCTATAACATTTACCTAATACTGGCGCATAAACTACGCCGACTATCGCTTGTCCCTGGTGGATCAGCGCAATATTGACAGTAAATTCACCATTGCGTTTAATAAACTCTTTAGTGCCATCCAGTGGATCAATCAACCAATAGGTTTGCCAGGTTTGTCGTTCTGCCCAACTAATATCAGCATCTTCTTCACTCATCACAGCAATATCTGCAAAATGCTGTTTAAGGCCGGCAACAATCACATTGTGGCTAGCGATGTCAGCCGCGGTAACCGGGCTATCATCTTGTTTAACTTCAATCTGTAAATCAGTTTGAGCATAAACCTGCATAATGGCTTCGCCGGCTTGTTTGGCGAGAGTTACTATTTGCTGTAAGTCTGTTTTTGAAAATACAATGTTAGACAAATCAATTCCTTATCAAATTCATATCACGTTAGAGATCAACACACTATCGATACGACATTATGCCATTATTAACATCATAGATTGATAACCATTTGATTGCACTTCAATCAAAAATAACTAAGCACCGGTTTTCAACAACTAAGTATGATTGTTGAGTAACTGTATATTAACTCCGTTAGATACTAAGCCAAGCAACGTCACACTCAAGCAATACAGTCCATTTTTGTATTTGTATTCAACCGCTAGATATCGTTATGTCATCGTCTCGCATTCGCCAGTCAATATTAAAGCGCTATTATCACCTTCATTCTAATTATGATTAGCTAGGCTTATCAGTAATAAAATACCCCTAACCCCTTAATATTAAATATTTTACTGGCATTGAATGGTATTGCCGCCTTGCTTGGCTTGGATGACAACATCGCTAAAGCTTAATTCAACTTTCGCTTCCGTGGCCAGATAAAAAGGCGACACAAGTTTAGCAAAATCCATTGGCTCACCAGCGAAACAATTGAGCGATACACTGATGGCTTGCCATTCGCCTAATTTAGTATTGACCAGCTTGGCAATATCCACTTGTTGACGGCAATCACCTTCACACGCCAACCCTAACCACAACGGCTTTTGTACTGGTTGCAGCACTTTAATGCTCAGTGATAACGCTGAATGACCTTTGCTGTAGGCTCTAAAGTCGCGCGGGAAATTACTGATTAAACCAACAGTCCCTTGTTCACTACCATTAAAAGAGACTAAGCGTGCATCTTCTTGCACTACGCGATCCATAGTACGGATATTCAGTGCACTATTGTTTGCCACGCTGCTTGATAAGCCCTGTCGCTCATTATTGGTTGCTATGTACATTGACCAAGGAGATTTCACTGCGCGTTCAAATAAAGCTAAGTCTTCAAGTGTTTGAGTGGCTGAAAAATTATCTTCTGATAACTGATCTAAGGTTACCGCATCGGTTGACGCTGACTGATAGGTTAACCCATAGCCGTAAGGAATAAGCGGTTGATAGTCAGCTTGGGCTTGGGCGCTGTTATCTTGCGCTAATGGCACGTTAACTTGAGTTTGCTGTGGCGAAGATGGCCATGAGAATGACAATTTACCGACAAAATCATAAGCAACACTTCCATCTGGCTTAGTGAACAACACGTCTGCTATGCCTTGGCCTTCAGATCCTGGAAGCCACGCGGCAACAAACGCATCTGACTGGTTAAATTCAGGGTTAACCCACATTGGGCGACCGCTGATAAATACTGATACCACCGGGATCCCCTGTGCTTTGAGCTTTTTCAATAAAGCCAAATCGCGCTTATCGCCACGCTGATATTCTACGTTATCAATATCGCCGTTACCTTCTGCATAGGGCTCTTCTCCAAACACCACTATTGCAACATCAGGTTTTTGCTGCGGGTCAAATTCACCGGCAACACTCAATGTGGCTTTACCACCAGCTTGAGTCACCAATTTATCAATACCAGCGTAAATTGACGTAGCACCAGGAAAGTCACTATTTTGGTTATCAGTGCCCTGCCACGTAATGGTCCAGCCACCGGATTGTTTACCGATATTATCCGCAGCATCACCTGCAACCAACACCTTAACGTTCGGCTTTAGCGGCAATAATGATTGATTATTTTTAAGCAGCACTAATGATTCTCGTACCGCTTGGCGAGCTACTTCACGGTGACTTGCTTGACCAATTAATTCTGTTTTACCCGATAACGGACGATTGACAGGGCTAGGTTTTTCAAACAAACCCGCACGAAACTTGACTCGCAAAATACGGCTTACCGCATCGTCTATCCGCGCTTGACTAATCTCGCCGCGGTTAACTTGGGCGATAGTATTTTCATATAATGGTTTCCAAGCTGCAGTTGGCACCATAAAGATGTCTAACCCAGCATTGACGGCTTGCGCACAAGACTCATTAGTACAGCCTGCAACTTGTCCGTGACCGTTCCAATCACCTACCACAAAACCATCGAAATTTAATTTATCTTTAAGTACATCTGTTAATAGATATTTATTGCCATGATTTTTAACCCCATGCCAGCTATTAAATGATGCCATAACACTTTGTGATCCAGCATTGAGTCCACCCACATAGCCTTGTGCATGTATGTCATATAAGTCTTGTTCACTGGCCAGGTTTTCGCCCTGGTCTATGCCTTTTTCAGTTCCGCCATCACCTAAAAAGTGTTTTACCGTTGAAATAACATGTTGATCAGATAAAAAATCGCCTTTCACTGAGCCTTGTAGGCCTTCGACAATGGCATAAGCATAGGTTTTTACAATCTGTGGGTCCTCAGAATAACCTTCGTAAGTCCGGCCCCAGCGATCGTCACGCACCACCGCAACGGTGGGAGCAAATACCCAATCAATCCCCGTTACCATGACTTCTTTGGCTGTAATCGCAGCAATTTTTTCAATTAATTTAGGGTTATTGGCGGCGCCCAAACCAATATTATGCGGAAATAAGGTCGCGCCAATAACATTGTTATGACCGTGTACGGCATCGGTGCCCCACATGGTTGGAATATTAATGCCGTCGACGCTGTCATCAATTGATGCTTGATAAAATGATTCAGCTAACGCAATCCAATCTGCTGGAGTCGCGTGCTTGTCATTATTAGGATAAGCACCGCCACCATTAAGATATGATCCAAAACCATATTTACGCATATCTTCAACGGTAATATCACGGATCTCTGGCTGGATCATCTGGGCCACTTTTTGTTCAAGCGTCATCTTGGCCACTAATGCATCAATATTGGCTTCTAATGCTGGATCTTTTGCTATGGCTGGGGTTAATTGAGGCCAAATAGCTAATGACTTTGATGCGGTGTTCTCAGCGGTAACATTAATAACAGCGGCTTCTGTAGCAAGCTTATTTGTGGGTTGACTGTCGTTGCACCCGCTGAGGCTAAACAAAATACCTAAGGCAATCAAGCTGGTTTTTGTCGACGTTATGGCTATCGAGACACGCTGTAATTGAGTCTGTTTCATTGTATTTCCCTTACGCCATTTCTGTTGACACGGGGCGTTTTGCATCACACCCTATCAACCCGTAATAACCAATAAAGCCGTAACATAAAAGAGGCACAATAAACGCTAATTGAATGCCAATACTGTCCGCTAACATACCTTGAAATAACGGCAATACCGCGCCACCCACAATGGCTAAGCATAAAATGCCCGAACCTTGGCTAGTGTGTTGTTTTAAATCATGTAACGCTAAGCTGAAAATAGTGGGGAACATAATTGAGTTGCATAATCCGACTAGCAATAACGCCCACATGGCAACGGTGCCAGCACTTAACATGGCTGCAGCAACCAAAATACAAGCACATACCGCGTTAAACGCTAGCACCTTACCCGCTTTAATTTTTTGCATCACAGCAGCGCCAATAAAGCGCCCTACCATCGCACCACCAAAGTAGTAAGCAATATAATGTGCTGCCTGCGATTCAGACACCCCGCCAATATGATCTTGAGTTAAAAAACTGATCAAAAAACTGCCAATACCGACCTCAGCACCAACATAAACAAAAATACCTACCGCACCCAATACCAGATGTGGATATTGCCATGCGCTGCCTTTGACTGCTGCACTAGACTGAGTGTCTCGTTTACCCAGTAAAGGCAGTTTTAGCAAAATAAAAATGAATGCCAATACAAACAACGCACCCGCTAAAATAAGATAAGGCGTTTGTACTGCACTGGCTTGTTGCTGAACAGATAGCTGGCCAATCACTTCGCCAACTTCTGTGATTTTATCGTCGTGCTCCACCGTCGACAAAATTAACCAACTACCGAAAAATGGCGCAACGGTAGTGCCTAATGAATTAAATGCTTGGGTTAACGTTAACCGAGATGATGCCGTTTCAGCAGGGCCTAACGCACTGACATAAGGATTGGCTGACACTTGCAAAATAGTAATACCTGATGCTAATACAAAAAAAGCAAACAAGAACATATTGTAAGAGCCATAACTAGCCGATGGGTAAAACAGTAAACAGCCAATACAGGCAATAATTAATCCGGTAATAATACCTTTCTGATAACCAATCTTACCCACTAGCGCACCCGCCGGGATCGACACAATAAAGTAGGCCCCAAAAAAGCAAAACTGCACCAGCATCGCTTGGGTGTAATTAAGGTCAAACATATTTTTTAAGTAAGGGATTAAAATGTCATTGAGGCAGGTTAGAAAGCCCCACATAAAAAATAACGATGTTAACGCCACTAACGCAAAGCGAAAGTTCCCCTGCTGATGGGTTGAATTAATCTGAGTTAATTCTGATTGAAGCTGCGAAGTCGCCATGACATTCCCTTATTGTTGTTAATCGTTATGTTGGGTTGCAGTACCTTACGTCAGTGACAATATCACCAAAAATAATCTCCATATCGTCAGGTCAACACCGACAATGTTGCATTTGGTTCATTGATAATAATTAGCCGAATCAATTATTGACCTTTGGATAATTAATCACTAATCTCAATGTAAGCGCTTTCATTTTTAACATATCGATAACTGATGTCAACGATTTTTAAACGCTAGAGCATAATTTTTACTGTGTAGTTAACACGTCACAATGGCTTTTCTCGGGGTGTTTCAATCTAATACGTTATTAATAAAAATAGACAAAATTAATCAATACTAAGTGAATAAATATATGAAAATTATGTTACCAGCCGATTCCAAAATGCATTCAAAAGCGTTCACCTTTGGTGTGGCGACTGCTTCTTTTCAAATTGAAGGCGCAGTGGCATCACGCCTCCCTTGTATATGGGATACATTTTGTGCCACTAAAGGTAAAATTCGTGATAACTCTAACGGTGAGCAAGCTTGCGAGCACGTTAAATTATGGCGTGAAGACATTGATTTAATTGAATCATTAGGGGTTGATGCCTACCGTTTATCAATTTCCTGGCCTCGGGTTATGCACCAAGATGGCAGCCTTAACCCACAAGGTGTTCAGTTTTATACCGACTTACTTGATGAATTAATCCGTCGCGGTATTAAACCTTTTGTCACCTTATATCACTGGGATTTACCGCAACATATTGAAGATAATGGTGGTTGGTTAAATCGTCAAACGGCCTATCAGTTTGCGGACTACGCCGACAAAATCACTCAAGCGTTCGGTGACAGAGTGTATTCCTATGCCACCTTTAACGAACCTTTTTGCAGCTCTTACTTAGGCTATGAAATTGGCGTTCATGCACCTGGATTAGCGAAAAAGGCTTATGGTCGCCAATCGGCGCATCATTTATTACTGGCACATGGCCTAGCCATGAAGGTACTGCAAAAAAACAGCCCAACTAGCCAAAATGGTATTGTGCTTAACTTTACCCCTTGTTATAGCGCAACCGACAGCGTTGCAGACGTACAAGCCGCCGACAAAGCCGACCAATACTTTAATCAATGGTACATAAAACCGTTATTTGACCGGTGCTACCCAGACATCATCAATGATTTTGCCGCAGAAGATGTACCCATTATTGAAGACGGTGATTTTGATATTATCGCCCAACCCATCGATTTTTTAGGGATTAACTTCTATACCCGCGCGGTTTATAAAGCCGATGCGGAAAATGGCTTTAGCCAAGTAGACATGGTTGGCAAACCTAAAACCGATATGGGCTGGGAAATTTATCCGCAAGCCTTTACTGATTTGCTAACCTCATTACATGCGCTTTATCCATTACCACCGATATACATTACTGAAAATGGTGCGGCAATGAACGATAAACTGCTAGATGGCAAGGTAGATGATGTTGACAGAGTCAAATATTATGACGCCCACTTAAATGCAGTAAACAAGGCCATTGAACAAGGTGTTAATGTTGTGGGCTACTTTGCTTGGAGTTTGATGGATAATTTTGAGTGGGCAGAAGGTTATTTAAAACGCTTCGGTATTGTCTATGTCGATTATGCTAACCAACAGCGCACCTTAAAAACCAGTGCACACGCATATCGAGACTTTATTAGCGCAAGAAAATAACTAAACATAAAATGGAGATTAAGTCGTTATCTAAATGACTTAATCTTATTCAAACAGTTGCATCATTTTAAAATATAAAATAATAATTGAGGCATGTATGATCAGTATAAGAGAAAAAGTAGCCTACGGACTTGGGGACACCGCCAGTAACATTGTATTCCAAACGGTAATGCTATTTTTAACCTTTTTCTACACCGATATTTTCGGTATTTCACCTGCATTTGTTGGCACCATGTTTTTAGCCGTTCGCTTAATTGATGCCATTACCGATCCATTAATGGGTGCATTAACTGACCGAACCCATACTCGTTGGGGAAAATTTAGACCCTACCTATTATGGTTTGCCCTGCCCTTTGGAATAATCAGCGTACTTGCCTTTACCACCCCAGATTTGTCTGAAGATGGCAAAATGATTTATGCCTTCGTGACCTACACGGCATTAATGATGGTTTATACCGCCATTAACATTCCTTACTGTGCCTTAGGCGGGGTATTGACTGCCGACCCTAAAGAACGGGTATCAGTGCAATCATATCGTTTTGTGTTTGCGATGCTGGGCGGATTATTGGTGTCTGGCCTAACCTTGCCATTGGTGGAGTTTTTAGGTAAAGGCGATCAAGCAAAAGGCTACCAACTGACCATAGCTGCCATGAGTATTTTGGGGGTAGCGATGTTTTTGGTCTGCTTTTGGGGCACCAAAGAACGCCTACATCCGCCCGTTGATCAGCAATCAAGCTTTAAAAAAGACTTTACTGACATGCTCCAGAATGACCAATGGCGTGTGTTAGCCATAGCGGCAGTATGCTTATTATCAGGAATGGTATTGCGCACCAGTTTAGCGATTTACTACGTTAAATATTTCTTAAATATGCCAGATTCCATCACACTGTTTATTACCCTTGGAATGGTCGGTAACATTTTTGGCTGCATTTTGGCTGAGCCGTTAGCGAAGCGTTTTTGTAAAGTAAAAGCCTACATCACCTTGCAGCTGATCGCGGCAGCAATGTGTGTCATCAGCTACTTTGTTGCAAGTGACCAAGTGGTGTTAGCTTTTGCGATGTTTATTGTGTGGGGGTTTACCTTCAACATGGCTACCCCGTTACTCTGGGCCAAAATGGCTGATGTAGTCGATTACGGTCAATATAAAAACGGCGTGCGTATTACTGGGATGATTTATTCATCGGTGATTTTCTTTATCAAACTTGGGGTCGCTATTGGTGGCGCTGCCGCGGGTTGGTTACTGGCTGGTTATGGTTATCAGGCTGATGTTATCCAAACAGAGCATACCCAACAAGGGATATTATTATCATTCACCATTTACCCTGCTATTGGTTCATTACTGGTGGCTTTTGTCATGCGTTGGTACACCTTAGATAATCAAAAAGTGGACCAAATTCACTTAGAATTAAATAGAGAAGCGAAATAAAAGCATGTTAGTCTTGGAACCATGTGATCCAAGCTGGCTGGATACCAATCGTATTAAATATTTGCTCATTAGCGGAAACTCAAAGCGCTGTCAGCAAGGAGAACGATTGACGTCATACTCGCGCTCTGGCGAAAGCGTTCAGCGCAGCATAAAGCACGCTAAAACCCGCCCTACGGGAGGCACTTAAGTATTCCATTTCTGTGTTGCATTGATGTAAAACGGCATAACCATTTTTATATCAATGTGCCTTGAATTTAAATGCTTGAGCGGCTCTGATCTGACTAAATATTTAATTTGATTGGTATAAATACAATAATATGGCAACAATTTACGATGTATCCGTGATGGCAGGTGTGTCTCTGGCGACAGTGTCCAGAGTGATGAACGACAACACCAAAGTCAGTGATAAAACGAAGCAAAAAGTACTCGATGCAATGGCGGCGCTGGGCTATCGCCCAAACACTATTGCCCAATCATTAGCCTCAAACTGTTCCAATAGTGTCGGAGTGTTAGTGTCACAACTTGATGGCCCTTATTATGGCCCAATGATGACAGAAATCGAAACAGCCCTTCGCACTGCCAATAAACATGTCATTATTGCCGCCGGTCACAGTGATGAAAAACAAGAAAAAGAAGCGGTTGAGTTTTTATTAAGTCGCGGCTGTGATGCGTTGATTTTAGACATTGAAGCCGTATCTGATGAGTACCTGATTAAGCTAAGCAAAGCATCAACGCCAGTGGTCTTTATTAACCGCTATATTGAATCAATTAAAGAGCGTTGTGTTTATTTAGAAAATGAACTTGGTGGTTATATGGCGACTCAATATATCCTGTCGCTTGGGCATAAAGATGTCGCCTATATTTCTGGGCCATTATACAAACTCGATGCCAGAGATCGTCTTAAAGGGCATAAACGAGCCCTGCAAGAATACCAAGTACCATTCGACCCAGAATTGTGCTTTGAAGGTAACTTCCGCGAATTTGGCGGTAGTGATGCAATGGAATATTTACTGTCACGCAATAAACCCATCACTGCGGTGGTATGTGCTAGCGATCAAATGGCCTCTGGGGCAATATCGGTGTGTTTAGAGCGAGGTTTGCGCGTACCGGACGATATTTCATTTATCGGCTACGATAATATTCCATTTCCACAATACATCTCACCTAAGCTATCGACCGTTAATAACCCAATCCATGAAATGGGTAAAATGGCTGCTCGTTGGGTATTACAGCAAGTGTATAACGATAAAGACGTCACGGTTGAGAGCTCGTTTCAACCTGAGTTATTTATCCGTGATTCGGCTAAAGCGATTTCAACAAACCACGATAATTAACTTTCATTTTCAAGAGCTGTCGACAATATGCGCTGCTATCAAGGGTTGTAATGCCCTTAATGTCAATGTTGCTGATACCTTTTCAAGTTGATCCGCCATCTTACCAATCGTATTTACTATCTGCTCATGTAGCGACTCAAGCGTTCTTCTTTTGCGTTGCATTAATGCGCCATAAATTGAAAAACTTGAGCCACTCTAAGCTATTCTGATAATGAAACAGATTGATATCATAAGCTCAATCTGTTTCAAGCATGATTAACCACCACCCCTGTGCCAGCATCCCTTCGATAGAATGTAGTTTACAAAATGTGCTGCTGATCTTGTGATTTATCAGATAACTTATTACTAATTTCATTCACAAATCGCTTAACAAAAGAAAGCGCTTACATTTTTGCGTGCGTATTTTAATAAAAATTAAGCTGTTTACAAACAACAATTAAAAATAATATTAATAAAAAACCTTACACAGAAGTTAACGAAATGTAATAATTAAAACTTGTTTTTGTTGACGGCGGTCACGTTTTGCACTAGTTTTATGTAAGCGCTTACATTAGCAGTTTTATAACACAACTATTTATAAATAATGATTACCGCGTGGATAGAGAATTAAAAAAACGACTTGCGCCTAACCCGCAATATTGAGAGAAGTAGAATCTAGTCAATGGGGATTTCCTAGATGAAAACAACAACATTTACCAAAACCAAGCTTGCTACCAGTTTATCGCTAGTGCTTGGTGTTAGCAGTATGCTACCGGCCTATGCTGCTGATGAAGCCAGTGAAGAAAACATAGAAGTGTTACAGGTCACAGGTATTCGTGGCAGTTTAATTAAATCAATGGATGTCAAACGTTCTTCAAATGGAGTCGTAGACTCTATTTCTGCAGAAGATATTGGTAAGTTTCCTGACACCAACTTAGCTGAATCGTTACAGCGTATCACTGGGGTGTCGATTGATCGTGAAAACGGTGAAGGCAGTAAAGTCACGGTGCGTGGTTTTGGCCCTGACTATAATTTGATCACCCTCAATGGTCGTCAAATGCCTGTTACCACTGGCTCGCGTTCATTTGACTTTGCTAACATTGCATCAGAAAGTATCAGCGGTGTTGAAGTTTATAAAACCAGCTTAGCGTCAAACTCAACCGGTGGTATTGGTTCAACTATCAATATTTTAACCCACAAGCCATTTAGTTCGCCGGGGTTAAAAGCCTCATTTGGTGTAAAAGCGGTTGATGATCAATCAACAGATAATGGCTCAGTTACTCCTGAGTTATCAGGTTTATACTCAAACACGTTTGCTGATGATAAATTTGGTATTTCGCTATCGGCCAGTTATCAAGAACGTGAAAGTGGTAACCAGCAAGCGCAAGTCGGTACAGGCTGGCGCAGCTTTCCCGGTACGACAGACAACAGTGAATGGGGCGGCGTTGCAAAAGACGACACCCAAGTTAATCGCCCTGGTGATGACGACATTTACTCAGTACCACAAACCACCATTTATCGTTTTGAAGAACAGCAACGTACTCGAACTAATGGCCAGTTAGTCTTACAGTACAGCCCCATTGATACCATCGTCGCGAGTTTAGATTACACCTACATGCGTAACGATATCGACACCCAATCTAACGACGTATCAGCTTGGTTTAACTTTGTACCATCTGAAAACGTGTGGAGTGATGGCCCGATTGCATCACCACTCATTTATTCTGAAACTTATGACGCACCTGCTGACTTATCAATGGCAGCAGGCGATTATGGCGTACGTAACGAAAGTGGATCATTAGGTTTTAACATTGAGTGGCAAGCGACAGATAGCTTAAAACTGACATTCGATGCGCACAACTCAACGGCTGAAAATAAACCTAATAATCTTTACGGTTCAAGTAACAGCTTAAGTACCGCAGCTTTTGTGCGTACGAGTGCAGCTACTGACTTTAGTGGTGATTTACCTATCCTGGCAGTTGGTGGTGGTAATGCCGTCACCCCTGCAGATATGCTTCTTACCGGTTCTGTGTTCACTAACGAGCGTAATAAGTCTGAAATTGATCAATATCAGTTTGACGGTGAATATATCTTTGACGACGTGGGTAGCATTGACTTTGGTATTGAGTTGACCAATGTCAATAATCACTCTAAATCCGTTAACGTGCAACGTAACGATTGGGGGGGCGTGGGATCGGCGGGTGACTTTGAAGACGCTTGGTTCCCAGCAGATACGATTCAAGACAAATTTGATGCCACAGGCGGTGATTTCTCGCTTACTGATGGTAACTTCGATATTTTAAATACCATTTTCATGTGGGACTTTCATTCTGTTCGTGACTTCGCGGCAGCAAATTATGCCTCTTCGGTAAGTGGTGACTGTGGAAATGGCTTCTGTCCATCAACTAATTATGCGGCTGAAACTGACCGTTTTACGGAAGAAGAATCACAAGCCGTTTACCTACAGTACAACTACGATAACGAAATTGCCGGCATGCCGTATGACGTGCATTTTGGCTTACGTTATGAGCAAACTGACGTTACCTCAACAGCTGCAGTAGCGGGCTATGATGGCGCAGATTGGATTGCCGAAACTGAAATTGCATTAACACCTACTGGTGAGCAAGTATTTGAAACTAAATCAGGTGATTACGACTACATTCTGCCAAGTTTCAACTTCAATATTGAAGTGGTAGAAGATGTGATGCTACGTGCGGCTTACAGCGAAACGATTGGTCGCCCTAATTACACTGACATTCAAGGTGGTACTGTATTAGCCACGCTCGCTAACCGTACTAATGGTGGTGCTTCAGCGGGTAATCCAACATTACTGCCGTTAGAGTCGCAAAATATCGACTTCTCAGCAGAGTGGTATTACGCCCCATCAAGCTATGTGTCTGTGGGTTATTTCCGCAAAGATACTGAAAACTTCATCAGCAATGGCATCGTTAAAAGCACTAACGGCATTTATAACCCTGCATCAGGTGATTTATATAAAGCAGCAGTAGCAGCAACGGGTACAACCGAAGCAGGCGAAGTTCGTGACTATATTTTCAATAACTTTGCTGATAATGCCGCCGTAGATGTTGCCAATCAAACCATCAGTGGCAGTGCGGCTAATAATGATGAATTATTAAGCTTTAACGTCGACACCCCATCCAACAGCTCACGTAAGTCAGTGATTGATGGTTGGGAATTAGCAGTACAGCACTTCTTTGGTGAAACTGGTTTTGGTGTAATTGCTAACTATACCTTGGTTGATAGTGACGAGGCATACAACAATTACTCATTAGCAGATCAATCTGCAATCATCGGCATCAGTGATACCGCTAACGCCGTACTAGTGTACGAAAACTATGGTTTCCAAGCACGTGTGGCGTACAACTGGCGTGACGAGTTCTTAAACTCGCGTAGTCAAGATACGGGGGCTAACCCTAAGTACACTGAAGCCTACTCACAAATCGATTTGTCTGTTAGCTACGACATCGAATCTGTAGAAGGCTTAACCGTGTTCTTCGAGGGACTTAACATTACTGAAGAGTACACCCGTGTTCACGGACGTGCTGGCGAGCAAGTGTTAAACCTAACCGAAACCGGCGCACGTTATAGCTTAGGCGCTCGTTATACTTTCTAAGCCCATAACGTTAGTAACATTGAGCTTAGTGATATTGCGCTAAGTCGTATTTAGCTAAGGGACATTTAGCTAAAGAGCATCGCGCTAAAAGACATTCCGCCTAATACCCTTGGCGTTAGGCGGAAAATGTTAAAACGTTTTATTTTTAGGTCATTGAGGTGCACAGACTTTGTCACCTCTTTTTATTGCAACACCTTAAGTAACAAGGACGTTACTATTTTTATTTCAGCCTAAGCTCTCAACAAGCTTTTGAGCAGAGATTGAAAAACCAATACTTGAAAGTGGTTACATTTTATTGAATTCTACTTATGATATGACTTGAACATCATAAAATCTGCAACACAAATAACGATAATAATAACAACAATATTAATAACGATAGTGCCAAAGGCGTAGGTAGAGATTATGCAAAACGCAATCACCGAAATAGTCATTGTTGGAGGCGGTACAGCCGGTTGGATAACCGCTGGATTACTGGCTGCTGAGCATAATGTTGATAATGGTGTCCTAGCCCACTCGCCCAAGCTCAACATTACCTTAATAGAATCTCCCGACGTCGCCACAATCGGTGTTGGTGAAGGCACTTGGCCTTCGATGCGTTCAACCTTGAGTAAAATTGGCATCGATGAAAACGAGTTTATTCGTCGTTGCGACGCCAGCTTTAAACAAGGTTCACGATTTATTCATTGGCGCCGTGATCCTGCTAGCCATAACGCCCAAGTAGGTAATCCAGCTCAATCAGACAGTTACTTGCATCCCTTTAGCTTACCCCACGGCCATCAAGAGCTCGACTTATGTCCATTTTGGTTGTCCCATGCAGACCAAGTCAGCTTTGCCGAAGCCGTCAGTAGTCAAGAGGTTCTAACTCAACTGGGGTTAGCGCCAAAATCCATTTCATCGGCGCAGTATCATTTTCAAAATAATTATGGCTACCATCTTAATGCCGGAAAATTCAGCCAACTGTTGACCGAACATTGCACCCAAAAACTTGGGATAAGCCATATTCGCGATCATGTCAGTCATATTGTTAACCATGATAATGGTGATATCGCCAAACTGGTCACCCTAGAAAATGGCGAGATTAGTGGTCAATTATTTATCGACTGCAGTGGCACTAAGTCACTGTTGTTGGGTGAGCATTTACACGTGCCGTTTTTATGCCAAAAAGCGGTATTATTTAATGACACCGCCCTTGCGGTACAAGTACCTTATTCAGGAGATGGCAGTCCTATAGCGTCTTGTACTCATTCAACCGCGCAACAAAACGGTTGGATTTGGGACATAGGCCTACCTACACGCAAAGGCGTGGGGTATGTGTATTCATCAAGCCATACCAATGACGCTGACGCCGAGAGAACACTGTTTACCTATTTGGGGGACGCAGCCACTATCGATAAACTTCAACCGCGTAAATTATCCTTCAATCCCGGTTATCGAGCCAAGTGTTGGCAAAACAATTGTATTGCCATTGGCATGGCAGCAGGGTTTATTGAACCATTAGAAGCCTCAGCATTGGCGTTAATTGAATGGACAGCCTCAACCTTAGCGCAGCAATTACCCCCCAACCGTCAAGTGATGGATACCATCGCAGCAAGGGTGAACGATCGCTACCAATTACACTGGCAACAAATCATCGACTTTTTGAAACTGCATTATGTAATAAGCCAACGTGAAGTTGATGGCTATTGGCGCGACCATCGCGATAACCAATCGATACCCGACAGTTTACAAGCCAAACTTGAATTATGGCGCTACCAAGTACCAAGCCAGTATGATATTAGTTATAAAGAAGCTTTATTTCCGGCCGCCAGTTTTCAATATGTCTTGTATGGCATGGGTTTTCAAACTCAGTTACCCACTCATGTTAAACCGTCAATGCAACAACTGGCACAGCAACTTTTTAACGACAACCAGCAACGCACTCAAGCATTAAGTAAAAGCTTACCCAGCAATCGCGCTTTACTGGAAAAAGTGGCCCAATACGGGTTTCCTAAACTGTAATACACTTTAGCTGAGCAAGCTGGGCTGCTAGTATTAAAGCGGTTAGCATTGAAAACCACTAGAACTATAGATCACCTACAATAATCATAACAACACAATGTATTTGAACGAATAAGATAGGACATCAATATGAGCCAACATGTATTACTTAACAGTATCGATCATAAAGATCTAAAGGTTATCACCAACCGCTCTGCCGCATTAGGCGACAACCTTTGGTACAGCGTGACCTTTCCACAAGAATTTCGCAGCGTTCAAGCTCATTATCCTATTTTTTTCCATAAGGACGCGGCAACTGGCCAGTTTTACTCTGTGGCATTGTTTGGTTTTCAGCAGGATGAGAATCTGTTTTTATCTGACGCTGGTTGGAATGCATCGTATATCCCCCTTAGCGTTCGCCGCCAGCCGTTTTTGATTGGCCAACAAACCGTACAAGAAGATGGCATTGAACGTCAGCAACGCGTTATTCACCTCGATGTAGAGCACCCAAGAGTTGGCCGAACCGAAGGTGAAGCGTTGTTTTTACCCTATGGCGGTAACACACCACTATTAGATGAAATGGGTGAAATGCTTGAAGCTATTCACCACGGGATCATCGACAGTAATCGCTTTATCGATATCTTAATTCAACATGAGTTGCTCGAATCTTTCACCTTAGACATCGAATTAGATAATGGCCAAAAACATCAAATGATTGGCTTTTATACCATTAATGAAAATACCCTAGCCGGATTATCAGCTGAAACACTGGGCACATTACACCAGCAAGGTTACTTGCAAGCCATTTACATGACATTAGCTTCACACAGTAAAGTTCGCGAGCTTCTTAACCTTAAAAACGCCCAAGGTTAATTGATTATGGTGATGCCCAACGCTGATCCAACTCGATCTGAGCCAGCGCTACCGGATCTTAAACAAACTGACTCGATACAAACTGTCGACAGCGTTAGCGATTGGACCTTAGATAACGTACTGGCTCATATTGAACATGCAGATACACCTATGGTGTTTAAAGGCTTATGCCGTCACTGGCCTTTAGTGCAAGCAGGTCTTGAGTCTGCTGATAAAGCGATGGATTATCTGCGTCAATTTTATCAGGGATCAGCCGTTACCGCGTATTATTTACCCCAAGATCAACATGGGCGAGTGTTTTATAATCAGCAAGTTAATGGCTTTAATTACCAAGCGGGCCGCCTTGATTTCAACCAATTATTAAGTCGCATACAACAAGAGAATGCGAGTAAAGCACCTGCTGGAATTTACATGGGCTCAACTGACATTCACCAATGTTTGCCTGGGCTTGGTGAACAAAACAGTTTAGATTTATCGCCCACACAAGCATTAACCAGTATTTGGCTTGGCAACCAAACCAAAGTTGCCGCGCATTTTGACTTCCCCCTCAACCTGGCTTGTAACGCTGTCGGAAAACGCACCTTTACCTTATTTCCGCCCGAGCAAATCAGTAATTTATATGTTGGGCCAATGGAGTTCGCCCCTGGCGGACAAGACATCAGCATGGTCGATTTTGCCGCCCCTGACTTTGCGCGTTTCCCAAAATTTAAGCAGGCACTTGCGGCATCCTTTACCGCTGAACTGAGTCCTGGTGATGTGCTGTTTATCCCCAGTATGTGGTGGCACCATGTCCGTGGCGTTGAAGACTTTAACGTACTCATTACCCATTGGTGGCGCGACACACCGGGCCATTTAGGGCGACCGAACAATGCCCTGCTCCACAGCATGTTAAGCCTGCGCTCATTACCGAAAGCACAACGCCAAGCATGGAAAGCACTGTTTGAGCATTACATTTTCGATCATGACGATGTTGATGACAGCCACATTCCAGACAATGCTAAAGGCATGTTAACCAAGCCATTAGATGAACTAAACGCCCGTAAATTACGCGCAGACTTAATTAACAAATTAAAACGATAATGCTAAATGCAAGAGACTAAGACATTAAACAGGATGCCCAAGATGAATAAATCAGTTAAAAAAGTGGTCATAGCCGGTGGTGGTACAGCAGGTTGGATGGCCGCGGCCGCCTTTAGCAAACTATTGGGCAAAAACCTTGATATTGTCTTAGTCGAATCCGATGAAATTGGCACTGTCGGTGTGGGCGAAGCCACCATTCCCACTCTGCACGTGTTTCATCGCTTACTGGGATTAAAAGAGCAAGATGTGATGGCCGCCACCAACGCCACCTTTAAACTCGGGATTCAATTTGAAAACTGGCATGACGTCAATAAAGACTATTTGCACTCATTTGGTTTTTTAGGCAAAGACTGCTGGGCCTGTGGTTTTCAACACTTTTGGCTTAAAGGTCAACAAAAAAACATCGTCAGCGAGATTGGTGACTATTGCACTGAACATTTAGCCGCTCGTGAGGGCCGTTTTGCGGTGCTACCAAACCAAGATTACAACCATGCCTACCATATGGATGCGAGCCTTTACGCTAAGTTTCTGCGAAAATTTGCAGAGCATCATGGCATGACCCGTATTGAAGGCAAAATTGCCGATGTGTTGCAGCATGAAGACAGCGGTAATATTCGCGCATTACAACTTGAAAATGGCGAGCTCATCGAAGGTGATTTATTTATCGATTGCACCGGTTTTAAAGCCTTATTAATCGAGCAAACCTTAAATACTGGCTTTGAAGATTGGAGCCATTGGCTCCCGTGCGACAGTGCGATTGCAGTCCAAACAGAGGCGGTGCAAAAACCGATCCCTTACACACGTTCCATTGCCCGAGAGTCTGGCTGGCAGTGGCGCATTCCGTTGCAAACTCGTACCGGTAATGGCTTAGTATTTTGCAGCAAATATATCTCTGACGCCGATGCCACCGAATTGTTACTCAACAATATTGAAGGTAAGCCTATCAATCAACCTCGGGTGATTAAATTCAAAACCGGCACTCGTCGTCAGCATTGGAATAAAAACTGTATTGCAGTTGGCTTATCAGCCGGATTTTTAGAGCCGTTAGAATCCACCAGCATTCATATGATCCAACGCAGCATAGTGCGCTTATTGCAGCTGTTTCCGTCTCATGGGGTTATTCAAGCTGACGTAGATGAATTTAACCAACAAACCAAGATTGAAATCGACAACATTCGCGACTTTATTATTCTGCACTATAAAGTGACCGACCGTGAAGACAGCCGTTTTTGGCGTTATTGCAAAAACATGCCGATCCCAGCCTCATTACAACATCGTATCGACATGTTTAGCCAGTCTGGTAAAGTCTACAAATACGGTAACGAACTCTTTGGTGAGAGCTCGTGGATCCAAGTGATGATGGGCCAAGGTTTACAGCCTAAAGAATATCATCCGATTGTCGACATGATGGAAGACGCGGAATTGGCTAGCTTTTTAAACAGCATCAAAGCCACGGTGAAACGTAAAGTCGATACCTTACCTGCCCATCATGACTTTGTGCAGCATTACTGTAAATCGACGGCGATGCAAGGCTAGAGCGGATGTCAGCATCTGAAGCCTCAAAGCCGATCGTTGAGGTCAATAATATTGCACCACAAGTGCATTTTATTGGCCAACAACAAACGCCGGTGATAGTGATTGATAACTTTGCAGGAGACATCTCCAAGCTGGTTGATATTGCTATCAACGATAGCCAATTTAATCAAGATCAAGGCTCGTATTATCCAGGGCAACGCACATCGTTGCCAAGGCAATATGTCATCGACGTTATCAATGCGGTGTTTCAGTTGATTTATGATGTTTATCACATTCCAACTCAGTTACGTTTAAAGCCGCAACAGTGCGTCTATTCACTCATCGATACACAGCCACAAACCCTAGCACCGCTGCAATGCTTGCCCCATTTTGACACCCCAAGCCCGCATTACTTCGCCATTTTACATTATCTTAATGATGGCCCACATGGCGACACGGGGTTTTTTAAGCATAATTTGACCGATTATGAGCGGATCACCGCGGAAAACATCGACCATTATTTTACCAAAGCGCAACCTTTTCTAGATGCTAAAACACAAACAACACCCAGTTACTTTGTTGCCAGCGATGAGCATTACCGCTTGTATCATCAAATAGAATATCGCCCTAATCGCTTAGTTATTTACCCCGGCAATTTGCTTCATTCAACCTTGGTTAATCCACTCACCGACATAGATGCTAACCCCAGTTCAGGGCGACTCACCGCCAATATTTTTATTCAGTTTGCATAACCTCAGCGCAGAATAATATTTGGAATAATGTCCTGTTATCAAACAGTTATTTATCCCGCTGGCGGCGTAGTATTGACTTGCTGTGACTCATTTTATGGTGTTTTGTGGAGCGGTTAACGCATCATCTCGCAAAATAATTTCATTTAAATGAGCGTGATATAAATCGCCATCACCATTTTGGACGTTGAAAGCTGGATGTTGAAAGCTAAATATTGAAAGCCGGATTTTGGACGCTGGAACATAAAGTGGCAAACGGCGCGGTTACATTGTTGGCTGAGCGGCGGGATCGACTCAAGTTGATTTTTGACTCTGAGTTGCATTTGCGAAGGCGATAATGGCTAACTCTGGGCAAAGGCGATTAATGCGAGTTAACCGTTAGCGCCAACAGGACTAAATATACCCAGCGCCATTTTTATTGTTAGTGAGCGTTTTTATTATGTCGAAGTTAAACGGCACTCAATATTGCGAAGATTTACCACTGAATTTTATTTGCCATTGATTTAGGGGTTGCTCGTGCCATTAGGGATTAGCGCCAATAAATGTCATCAATAACTGACTAAGCTGATGTGCTTCAGTTAGGTTTTTCGACTCAGTCAGTATATGTATGACACATTCAGCAGTACATAATCCGCCTTCAATTTGATTGCGTCTTAACGGATATATCGACTTGGACGTGCCCACCAAGGACACTTTAGCGAGTGCTTTTAAATAAGGGCTTTGATTAAACATCTTGCGCGCTTCTTGCCATGTTGCATCAATGATGACTAAATACTCATATGACGGTTGATGTAACGGCTGATCTACCCGCGAAGGTACCTCAACATTAGCCAATGTGTCAGCACTTGGAAACACTAAGCCCACTTTACCGGCTTCTATCGCACTCAATAATGCAGCATCTGGCTGTTTACGATGCCACTCAACCACACGAACACGTTCGCCCAGCACTTTTGTTACCAACTGCCCAGTATTATTGGCTCGCAACACTTCTCGAGGATGGGTCAACAAAATGATATTCACAACAATACTTAGTCCACACAATGATCTAAGCCAGAAATGTAACACACTCATGCAAAAACGATAACGATAACGATACCCAAACGACCTCGAAAGGCAGTATTGAGCATGTCGACAGGATAGATCCCTAGGAATAGAGCGCCTATAGCGGCTAGAGCGACCTTCGGTTTGCTAGGTTCTAGTGACAGCTTCGCTGCTAAGATTTTATAGCCTCTAGCCGCGCAGCGTCCTAGCATCTAGGCCTTTTGCTTCGCTTTTAGCCTATATCTTAACGTTAGATGTATACCGTCAGCACAAGGTTCCATTGTGACCTTAGCTTTAGTACCTTAAAAGCAACAATTTAGGATATAATCCCATCCCTTAACCCAAGTTGAAGTGAGTTAATGATATTCCAGCAAGTTATCGGGCTATTTTTCACCATGCTCATTTTAGCGATGGTCCCCGGTCCGGCGGTTTTTGCGGTGGTGTCGCGCTCATTCTCAAATGGGTTTACACATGGGGCTGCGATGACCTTTGGGGTGCTGCTCGGAGATTTTCTGTATATCCTGTTAGCACTGTTTGGTTTATCGGCGATTGCTCACGCTATGGGGCCAGCGTTCGAGCTGATAAAATACGCCAGTGCGCTGTATTTATGCTGGCTTGGGGTCAGCATGTTGCGCACTACAGCAAACGGCGTGCAATTAGCCGCCGCGCCGAAAGTCAATCTGGCCAAAAATTTATTAACCGGTATTATAATCGCCTTAGGCAACCCTAAAGCATTGATATTTTATGTCAGTTTTTTCCCTGCTTTTGTGCCGATGAACCAAGTAGACTTTACCGATGTCATTATCATACTAACCATTGCAGCCCTCTCTTTTGGTTCAGTTAATCTCACTTATGCTTATTTGGCATCAAGTGCAAAACAGGTATTTACCTCCCCTAAGGCGGCAACGATAATGAATCGTACTGCAGGCAGTATTATGTTGATTGCTGGCATATTGATAGCCATAAATATATAGGATGTTGCAATGACCGCGCTACGCTTTGCCCCATTGACGTTAATCAATGGATTAACCTTAAAAAACCGTGTTGTGGTGCCACCAATGGCATCGCAAACCGCAGACAATAATGGCTTGGCCACCGAGCAAACCCTAACTCATTATCAAAACCTAGCCCAATCGGGTGCTGGGCTGGTGATGGTTGAATACAGCCACGTCAATCTTGCTGGTCGCAGTGAATCGAATCAATTAGGCGCTCATGATGATGCCTGCATTGCGGGACTTAGCATCATCGCTAGCGCGTTACACCATGCAGGCGCGACAACAGGTCTACAAATTACCCATTGTGGCGGTAAAGACAGTGCAGGAATTAGCTCAGATGTGATGGGCCCTTCAGGCATTACAGTGCCAGCCTATGACCGCGTATTGCCGACACCAAGAGCAATGACACTCGATGACATAGCACAATGGCAGCAAGACTTTGTGAGTGCCGCTATTCGTGCCGATAAAGCGGGTTTTGATTTAGTCGAAATTCATTGTGCCCATGGCTACGGCATTAATCAGTGGTTATCGCCATTGACCAATCAACGTGATGATCAATATGGTGGTAGCCTTGAAAACCGAACTCGAATTTTGCTAGAAATTGTCCGCGCAATAAAACAAGCCACGCCAAGATTGGCTGTGATGACGCGGATCCCTGGTCAAGATGGCTATCCAGGTGGATTATCCCATACGGATATGGGTCAAGTCGCTCAGTGGTTAGTGGGTGCTGGGGTTGAAATTTTGAATGTATCATCGGGAATTGGTGGTTGGAATCGGCCTAAAGATAAACGTGGCGAAGGTTTTTTAGTTGACGATGCCGCGCCGCTTAAAGGCAAAACCTCAGCTGCCGTCATTGGCGTAGGCGGTATTGAAACGGTTGATTATATTGAGACCATACTCGCCACAAAACAAGTTGATCTTGTTGCCGTTGGTCGCGCTATTTTGGCCGGACCCGGTGAATTTGCCGCGCGGGTGATGGTGACCGAATTAGCCTTGAGTTAACGCGAAAGACGATTAATCTTTAATGAGATCAGCATCGACATTACTGCCGGCGACACTGTCGGCATTAATTTTAATAATCCCCTTAAAAATCAGCGGGTAGCGTCTTACTCGCAGCGCAATATTATCATCACTCATCACTTGGCGATACAAGAGTTCGATGTCGTTATCGTCTTCAAACACCAACAATAAACGATCAATTGCCGTGTGCAGACCTTTTTTCAGATATGGCTGTGCTTGAAACTGAGCAATATTGTACCTAACAATGGCTATCTTTTCAGGGTGACGCCGAAGCTCGGCAAACACTTGCTCAAAATACGTCATATGCTGAGCAGGTGTTGTGTGATTTGAGCGCCGTTGTCTTGGCGCTGATGAGCCTCGCTTAAAGTATACTGGCGGCAATAGCGTTACCTCATCAAGCCTTAAACTTATACAATTAGCATAGACTCAATAGCAGCAAACTAGCTTAATAGAGCCATTAAATCGTCGGCATTACCTTGCCATGGACCTTGAGTGCCATCGGATAAAATACTGTCAGCTAAACCTTGTTTGTGCTGCTGCATTTCCTGGATTTTTTCTTCCACTGTGCCTTGGGCAATCAGTTTATAAACAAACACCGGATTTACCTGACCAATACGATGAGCGCGATCGGTGGCTTGTCTTTCAGCAGCGGGGTTCCACCAAGGATCGAAGTGGATCACGGTATCGGCAGCGGTTAAATTCAACCCGGTTCCGCCGGCTTTTAAACTGATTAAAAACACCGTGTTATCACCCTCTTGAAACGCATCAATTTGGGTTTGGCGATCACGAGTTTGGCCGGTCAATTTGCTATAACTAATGGACAATCGTTTTAACTCATCTTCAATGAGCGCTAACATGCCGGTAAATTGACTGAAGATAAGAATTTTACGACCCTCTTCAATCATTTCTGGTAGGGTTTGTATTAACCACGTCATTTTAGCGTTATCTTTGACTTGTTGCGCTTGTTCAAGTTTAACTAAACGGGGATCGCAGCAGGCCTGACGTAACTTCAGCAAAGCATCTAAAAACTCAATATGACTGCTTGATACGCCTTTTTTGGCAAACAACTCACGCAGCTTTTTCTCCATCACTAAGCGGATAGACTCGTACAAATTACGTTGGTCTTTTTCCAGTTCCAAGGTTTGAATTATCACGGTTTTTTCGGGTAATTCTGATACCACTTCTTTTTTTGTACGGCGCAGCATAAACGGCGCAATACGTTTACTCAGAAGCACTGATTTCTCAACATCGGCTTGCTTTTCAATCGGGCCACGGAACTGTTTATTAAAGTAGGTGTGCTGCCCTAATAAGCCTGGCAGACAAAAATCCATCAATGACTTCAATTCGCCTAAATGGTTTTCAAGCGGCGTGCCTGACAAACATAAACGGAAGCGGCCTCTAAGGGTTTTAATGACTTGGCTGACTTTGGCTTGAGCATTTTTAATCTGTTGTGCTTCGTCCAAAATAATATGGTCGAACACATATTCACTGTAAATGGATTCATCACGCAGCATTAATGGATACGTAGTTACCACCACATCAAACTCGCTAATGTGATCTAATAATGGCTGGCGTTTGTTACCGTGGATCACCACCACATTCAACGACGGAGCAAATTTATTGGCTTCTTTTAACCAGTTGCCGACTAAGCTAGTGGGACAAACAATTAAACTGGTGCGATGCTCGGTGGCCTCTTGCTTAGCTTTAAGTAAAAAAGCCAAAGCTTGAACCGTTTTGCCTAAGCCCATGTCATCGGCCAAAATACCACCTAATTGATATTCTTTAAGAAAACACAACCAATCATAACCCTGCTTTTGATAATCACGTAACGTCGCATTTAAGCCATCGGGTAACGCAATCGGGATCACCCCTTTAAACTCTGCCAGTTTAGTGGCTAAATTGCGCACTCGCTCGCCATTAAGTAACCGTACATCGCTGGCCGATAAATCATTCAAAATATGGGCACGGTTACGTGGTATCGCGATAACATCGCCAGAATTACGATGAAATAGTTCTTGGATAATGCTGATCAGTGGCTTAATGGTTTTGGCTTTAATTTTAATAAATCCGCCATTCGGGCCGGGTAAAATTAATTCATCATCATCGGCTGGCTCACCATTTTGTTGCAACCAACGAGCCACTAAGGCCAATAACGGCACACTTTGACCATCGATATCGGCGCTGAGTGATAATGAAAACCACCCTGACTCATCATCGTCGACTAAGTCGACATCTAACTGCGCATCGGTGATTTGTAAGTCAAAGTCATCATCAAACTGAATCTCCATGCCTAATGCACTTAATGCATCAAAACCATCACTGGTTAACTCAGACCATTCGAAGATTGACTCAGGTAGTAAGCCAACACTGACATAATAGGGTTGCTGTGAACTGGCCAGCACAGGATCAGGTTCAAGGGTAATCAAGCCGATATCAGTTAATGACTGCAGCGCGGTTAACTCTTGATCTACATGCCGATGCACTTGATATTGCACCTGATTTTTTTTAACTAGACTAATACGTTCAGGTTTAGTTGAGGCATTAAAGATTATGTCACCGTAACAATGATCAACCCGAATAACCGGTTGCATAATCTGACTACTGCTAAAAAACTCACGAGTAAAGGTTAAGCGAGTATTCAGAGGTTCAGTAATCTCACAAAAATCAATTTCACTTGGCACTGGTACCGTTTTAGGTGAAAAGTGCTGTAGCATTTTATGGCTAATGGCATCCACTTGAGCAAGAGGAACTGGCGGCATATGTTGCAGCAAACTCAACTTTTTAATCGGTAAATCAGTGTCTATTTTGCCTAAGCGCAGATAGTCTAATTCAACATACAATGGTGGCTCGGTAGCAATAAATTCCCAGTTATCCAACCCAGGCATGCGCATTTGCATTTGGGTGTGTTTTTTATCAAGTTCGCACCAAATAAACTCTGGCGTAATGGATTTAGCCCACGTCAATGGAGTACGATTTTCTTCCCAAAAACACACTTCGGCAGCGAGCATTTTCGTGACCGCTAAAAATGAAATTTCGCCTTCGATGTAAATTTTAGAACCATGGTTATTTGACGACAACAACAAGCTAATAATTTGTTTATCTTCAGGATCAATCCACCACGGAATACTATAACGGATATCGGTCAGAGCCAGCTTACCGCCTTTATTATATTGACCTTTTTTATTTAATTTACTGCGTTTAAATTCAACAAAAATACCGTGAGGATCACTGGACAGCACATAGATAATGCGGTCTTTGTCTTCTTGATCGTCATCATCAAACTCAGCAACTGTTTTTTGCTCGTCAAGTTGGCGCAGCCATTGGTTAATACGTTGCTCTTCAACCGGTTTTTTATCAACCAGTGCCAGCATCGCCGCGGCAACATGTTTACAGTTGGTTCTGACAGGACAAGTACAATGAGATCGCATCACAATCTTGTGATTAACATTCACAAGGGTAATTTCTTGCCGATACGGTTCTGCAGCAGATCCTTCAACATAAGCTTCAATGTCATGGTTATCACTGCTAGCAGTCACTTCGAGCACTCGGCCTTGGATCAAATAGTTTTGAGCTTTTTGAATTTGCGTGGCCGAAAACAGTTTCGCAATCATCTCTAATGAAAGCTTAATGGGGAGATTAAACAGTTTCGCCGACATCAATATACCTAATAAAACCGCAGCAAAATAAACCGTGGCTGCTGATAAAAAAGTTAACTTGTCATTCTATGGGAGAAAGCGCGCAATATCTAGGGTTTGCTGAACTATTGAACATAAATCTTGCTCAAATTGATTATATTATTGCAATTGCGCAGCTAAGGCTTCGCCAAAGCACAACAAAGGTTGAAAAGTGCTTTTGATACGAGATTAAACAGAAAAAAGTTTACCCTTATCAGATGAGTGTCATCCATAGGTGACTATGGTCATCACTATCATTAATAGAAAAGGCGAGAGTACAAACAAAATTTTTGAGCGAGATAATTGTTGTCTTAACTGCTCCAAAGCGGGATCTTGCAGCAACAACACGTTACCGGAATGAAAAGACTCCATCAGCTGAATTTGAGTGTCCTTGTGCACTGGGTCCATTTTGCTGCTCATTTGATCACAATGTGCATACTCTTCAGGATAGTGATGTTGAATATATTGGCAAATATTTTGGGTAATAACATTCAATTTATATACAAAAAAACTCATTATTATCAATGATAAAATAACCCAAGTAATCACAATCATTATGACGCCTCTGTTTGTACATCGTAATACGTTCAACAATCTCATTGGATCAATCACGCTAAAATAGTAGCTCCCGTTTGAAGGTGGCTATAAAAAATTCATGCCTCCTAAAAGCGTTCAACGGACCATTGTATGGCCATAATGCCGATCGCAACCGATCCAAGCTGCATGCCCCAGTTTCTATACCAGAGTGAATGGCGAACAAATATTAACAAGGGCAGCACCAAAGCCAAAATGGCCAACTGACCTATTTCTACGCCGACATTAAAGGCTAAAATAGCCAATAGTTTTTGATTTTCAGGCAGCCCAAGTTCACCTAATACTCCAGCAAACCCCATGCCGTGCAATAAGCCAAAAACAAACGTTATCCACCCTAAGCGCAATACTATTGGCCAAACATTATTTAGTGCCGCAAATAGCACTGATAATGCAATGCCAAGTTCAACCCAATGGCTACTAAAATTCAATATACCCAGTGCAGTTGCCGTCAATGTGACCGAATGGGCTAAGGTAAAGGCAGTGATAATCCATGCGGTGTCTTTAAATATTTGCTTTGGATTATCAATAGAATGCCATTCTCGCTGTTCACGGACCAATACGCAAGTTAACAATAACGCCAGTAAAAATAAAACATGATCCGTGCCTTTCCAGATATGAATAACGCCTTGATAAACATATTCAGCAAAGGTATCACTGGCCTGACTTTCGCCTAAGTTAATCAATATTATCGGGTTATCCTTGCTGATCACTCGAGCGTATTGATGATCGGGCGCCCCAATGGTGGTGATAACGTTATGATCGGTATCTATGTTAAAAAAAGCTTGATAATTAATGGTTAACACACCAAGGCTATCGCACTCAGCCTGAAATGATCCCAGCAGATAGTCTTCGCTAGCGTGCTGAACAATTTGTTCCATTGGGTGAAAGCTAAGCGGGCAATCTTGTTGTCGACTGATCGCTAAAGATGATTGTAAATAATCAATTATCGCCACCTGATGAGCTTGTAACTCTGCCAAAGTAAGTTCACCATCTTGATTATCATCAATAGGGACAACTTGGTTAATGTCAAACAAACGTACTTGCCAAGCACCCTTAATTTGCCCTTGCTTATCCAAGTCGACAGACAAATAACTGGTGCTCATTTGATGGGCTAAACAGCCATGACTGAGCAGCAACAATAACAATAATAAACAGCCTTTAAACATAGAAAAAAATCGGGTGAATACCTTCACTACTTTATCCTTAACTTGCTACATTGTTGACAGAGAGATTGCGACTGACTGGAACCCACTTTTTAGCATTTTTAGTGCGACTCAACAATGCCTTAGCCTGCTCTAAACGTATTCTCTTATTGACTTGACGTGCTACCTGCCAGTTTATTTTGGCCAAGTAAAGTAATTTTTTGGGCTGTACATCAACCTTTAGATACTATGTTGTCTGCTCAAATGCCAGGTGTTTTGTGCTATCACTAGGCGCAGCAACTAGCACATTGGAGCCACTTAAACAAAGTGAACGACTCATACGCCACTGAGTGTCGAACAGCGGGTGTTCTCGATGAATATGATAAAAAAACACCATTACATTGAAGTATGGTGTTTATCTCTATCGTACTGCAGGTAAAACCAATAAATAGCTAACTCGCTATAAGTGATGGGGTAAATCGACAACAATAAATTGATCCAAATCTGCAATATCAAACTTGCTATTTGTTTTGCTAACAAGGCGTATTCAGGTAGTGAGTCGCTGCGTCAATAGCGGGTCTACTGTCAGTCAAGCAAGTCAATGCAACACAGTTAGCAGGACCGCTAGCAGGACAAAGGATTGTTTGATAACCACTTATTATCCCAAGATGAGGTTAGTTATCCCTGTAGCAAATACTCTTCGGCTTTTTCGATACTGCGTGGTTTACCCACCAGCATTAAAATATCGTTACGCCTTATTATCCAATCCGGTGGTGGAGGATCGATCTCCTCCCCTTTACGCCGCACGGCACGAAGTTCAACATCCAAGGCTTGCCATGGAATATCGGCAACGGTTTTACCGACCGCACTGGCTCCAGATGCCAGCGACACTGCATGGAGTAAATCCAAGGTGAAATCGGTTTCTGTGCCAGAAAAGAAACAGTGTAAATATTGATAATGGTTACGACGCTCAGATTCTAAGCGTTTAATTATTCGCGGTAATGGTACGCCACATTTGTACAGCACCTGTGAAACCAGCATCAAACTTCCTTCAAGTGACTCTGGGATAACTTGGGTTGCACCAGCTTCTTTAAGCTCATGTAAGTTTGCATCATCACGAGTGCGCACCAATATTTTTACATCGGGAGCAAGCTTACGCGCCACCGCTAAACACTCTTCAGACTGCCTTGGCTCACAAAATGTCACCACCACTAAACTGGCTTGGCGTATGCCTATTTTTTTCAATAGTGCCATTTTGCAGGCATCACCAAAATGAATATTTTCACCTGCCGCTCTGGCTTCAGAGACCCGGGTGGGATCTAAATCAAGCACCATGTAAGGCACAGCTTCAGTTTTCAAAAAGCGGGCAATCGTTTGTCCTACGCGGCCATAACCTAAAATCAGTACCACATCACTTTCATCAGAATGAGGCAATACAATCTCTATCGGATCTTGTTTAGATGGCTGCTTATTACCGCTGACCTTTTTGGCAATATCAACGCTATGGCGGATCAGCCAAGGTGCCATCGACATAGAAATCACCGCCACGGCCACTAACACAGTGCTCACTTCAGTGTCGAGCAATTGATAATTTACCGCCAATGCCAGTAACACAAAACTAAACTCACCCACTTGACCTAAACTAATGGCGGTACTAAGGGCAATTTTAACATTTTCACCCACTAGCCTTAGTAGTCCATAGATAATCAATATTTTGCTCAACACCACACCGACCAAAATCAATATTACTTGCCACCAATATTGCATCACCAGATTGAAATCCAGCAGCATGCCGATAGAGATAAAAAATAAACCCATTAATAAATCACGAAATGGCCTAATGTCGGCTTCTAACTGGCGTCGATATTGGCTTTCGCCAAGTAACATACCTGCAATAAACGCCCCTAATGCCATCGATAATCCAAGCCATTGCGTAAAAGCACCTGTCACCAAGGCCACAACTAAGGTTGATAACACAAATAACTCATTTGAACGTGAGCGTGCCACTTCGTCAAAAATTCGTGGCAATATCCATTTACCGAATGACATCAAGCCTAAAAAGGCCAAAATACCGGTGAGCAATCCCCATGCGATACTATTGAAGCTCATTTCGGTACCGCCATTGGCTAATAACGGCATTAAAATCAATAGAGGCACCACAGCTAAGTCTTGAAATAACAACACGCTGACCGACAGCTCGCCGTGCCTGCGCCTTAACCAGTTTTGTTCATTAAGCAACTTCAACACAATGGCCGTTGACGACAAGGCAATGGCAGAGCCAATGACTACCGCTGCCACTAAGTTTTGCCCAACTAACATGGCAATACCGCCCGCAACAAAAGCCGTTACCAGCATTTGGGTACTACCCAAACCAAAAACCGTTCGGCGCATCGCCCACAACCTAGGGACAGAAAACTCCAGTCCAAGAGTGAACATGAGTAGCACCACGCCTAACTCTGCTACGGACTGCATTTGTAACTGAGTAAACCAATGAAAACCACTGGGACCACTGACCACTCCCGTTAGCAAATAAGCTAAAATGGCGGGTAAACCCAGTCGACGTAACAATGCAATCGCCACAATCGCAATCACAAGCATCGACAAAATATGGATAAAAATGCTGTGTTCCATTCTGGCTTTGGCTCCTCGTCAAAAAACTGTCGAAAGGGGGTTGAACATTTTGTTAGCCCTACAATAAAACAACAACCAACTAATAACTATAGAAAAATTTTCATAGGCACGATTATTGCTAACAATACGGTAATTAGTTGTAACGTACTGGAAGAAATACAATGGATTTTTCAATAGCAACAGAATTATATCCTGATGATTACTGGTACCGTTCAGACGCTTACTTGAATATAGAGCCTGAGTTAGACCTTGTTCAAGTGATTCAACAACTACATGGAAGTTTAGATCCTCGGACAGTTTTTGCCTGTTTTGGCAAGATCCTAGGACAATATTTGCCGGTTAAAGGACTGCAGTTGATCCTAGATAAACAAAAATTTGTTTGGGGACGTCACTACGGTATTGAATTGAAACGGACTATCAACGATAACCAAGATACCTTTACTATAGCGTATCAATTGTCTGCGCCACTGAGTTCGTCGCAAAAGAAAACCTTGGGACAACTAGAGAGTATATTAATTCAACCGTTGAATAATGCGTTGAAGTATCAAAACATGTCTAATCAAGCCATGTTTGACGCACTAACAGACCTAGGTAATCGTTATTATTATCGCCAAGCTATCGACATCGCATTAGCACGAGCTAATCGCCAACAAGGTAAAGTGTCATTAATTGTATTAGATTTAGATAAATTTAAACAACTTAACGATGCATATGGCCATAAAGTGGGTGACTACGTATTAGTGGGTTTTGCTGCGTTAATTAATCAAGCCATTCGTAATACTGACCAAGCCTTTAGAATTGGCGGTGACGAATTTGTGATTATTACCCAAGGGGATGTTAATGCAGCGGCAATAGTATGCCAACGTATTATTGATATGATGCCGAAACATTCTGAGCTCACCGAATATAACATTCAGTGCAGTTTAGGCATTGCGGAGTCGTTACCGCAGCAACATGCAGAAAATATATATGGGCGCGCCGATAAAGCCATGTATTGCGCAAAAGCCGCTGGCAGAAACTGCTTCCGAATTAGCGCTAATTAGCGCTACCTTATCCCAGGGCAACCGCATGAGTGTTCATTAATTAGCCATATCACTGAATCCAGCATTTAATACCGCTTCTAAGTATGCTGTTTTCATCCAGGCTCGTTTTTGTTTAGCTGGTATGCTTCCTTTTGAAGGTTCGCTTCTAAGCATATTCAATGCGACTTGGCGTAACATAGCCCAATTTTCAGCACCATGGTCTTGATAAATTTGGCAAGCATCTTCAGCTATACAGAGGAGAGTAGACCGCTGGAACTTCCCCAGCAGCCCCTCGCAGAACGGTACGTGAGCCTCTCGACTCATACCGCTCCCATTAAACCATCGACCCTCTCATTCCTGCTCGCCAATGGGCAAACAAGTAACGATGAGTGCAGGCAAGGTTTTCCATAAACTTACCGGCTCTCGTTTTGCGTCGTTGAAGTTTCTTGTACTTGTGCCTCGCCCACCAGATTAACGCTTTGTTTACCTCGCGGAAGACCCTGTACAACTCAGAACGACAGAAGCTGCCATAGTAGTTTATCCAACCATTGATGATTGGGTTGATCCACCGGGCTATTTGCTCAAGACTTAAATCTGTTCGCTTACGGATACCTAGCATTCTAATTTTCTTCATCATCCCTTTTTGAGCATTTCTGCTCGCTGCGGGCGTAAAACTGATAAAGATACCCTGTGTTTGTCTATTCCGACAAAGACGTGGTCTGAAAGTGTACCCTAAAAAGTCAAAACTGATGTTCTCGTGCTTACCTTTTCTTGAACCATCTTTGCAATACGCAATTTTGGTTTTCGTTGGGTGAAGCTCAAGCCCACAGGCTTCAAACCTCTCTTTAAGCTCTACTAACATTTGTTGAGCTTCCTTCTCACTATCACAGTGAACAAGCCCATCATCTGCGTATCGACACCATTTAACATTGGCATGATTCTTTTGCATCCATTTATCAAAAACATAGTGGAGAAATAAGTTGGCTAACACTGGACTAATGACACCACCTTGTGGCGTCCCTTGCGCTCGCTCAATTATTTCACCATCCGCTTTTATCATAGGCGCTTGTAGCCATCGCTCAATATACAGCAGCAACCATTTGCAACCCGTATGTTTGCGTACTGCTTTCATTAGCAAATCGTGTGAAATGTTGTCAAACAGCCCTTTTATATCAAATTCCAGAACCCAGTCTTGATACCAGCAGCGTTTTCTTATCACCCGCACTGCATCTATCGCTGATTTCTTTGGTCTATAACCATATGAGTCATTAAGAAACTCAGGTTCAACCAAAGGCTCAAATGAAAGTCTCGCTACCATTTGGGCGATACGGTCTTGGATCGTAGGGATACCGAGTATCCGCTCACCACCTGATTTCTTTGGTATCGCCACAGCTTTAACTGCGGGTGGAAAATAGCAACCAGAAGACATCCTATTCCAGATTTTATAAAGGTTGTTTTTTAAGTCTTTTTCAAAATCAGCCATTGATTGCTTATCAATGCCTGCGGCTCCTTTATTCGCTTTTACTAATTGATAGGCTTTAACAACTTGCCATTTATCAATATTGAATCGATGTGCATTCGTCAAGATATCTCCTCCTGCTTAACAGTTGGATATAAGATGAATACTGTTTAACACGACCCCTTCGCTCCACATTCATTACAAATGCTTCTTCACTACTACAGGTCGTTCCGCCCCAGTGCCAGACATTGGTACTCTCATACTTACCATTTTAGTGATTTGTATTTCTCCCTTAACATTCTGACGACTGGTTCCCACAGTTCCTGAAAAGAGCCTGAAAATGAGATCACGCCCACTTTACACCGGACACCACTTACACAGCCTTCGGAGCAACCTGTAAATTTATCACCAGTCTTAGACGCTACTGGCTTTTGATGTCGAGTCTTTGGTTTACGATGCGTCATCATGGGTTCGATAACTCGTCTTCTCATTTCTCACCTGAGCATTTAAATATGCTCGTTTCTTCAACGCTCACCACGAACACTCTTAATATTCGCAGCTTGAAGCGGTTTGAAGCCAGCTTCCGACAGCAGACTTCGATGGGCCAAACCATCATCTCTTCTCAAGCTTAGCCATAAGCTTTTAACATATCCTTATGCTGCAAACCTATGTGCCTGTGGCACACCATCTAACACCCAATGCAGGCTATTTTCTACAGCCCAATGAGCACGCACCGCTTCAGCGAGTTGCTGCTCTGTCAGTTCAGCGGAACTGATATGGTAACGATACATGAGCTCAGGCGCTTTTCCTTTTTTCTGACGAAAGCTCATACTCATGCCAAGTGTTTGTAATTGAGGCCATTGTGAGAATTCTTCTTTAAACTGTTTGGCACTTAAGACATGGTAAACTCGCGCTTCGATACGACCATGTTGTTGCTCAAAGCTTAAGCCGCCTAGCGGGGCTTTACGTGTCTCAGAAAATGCTGTTTCTACAGCTTTATGTAGATTGCCCTGATTACTTTTTAGCGTAAATAAGTAATCGCCACCTTGCTCGACAATGTGCTCTGCAATGTTAACTTGGCAGCCCATGGCATCAATCGAAACCAAAGCACCTTCAATATCCAGAAGCTTTATTAGCTCCGGGATTGCAGTGATTTCATTGGACTTTTCAGAGGTCTTGACTTGCCCAAGAACGAGTTTGTTTTTACATGCAAACGCATTCACCATATGAATTGTTGATTGTCGGTTTCCACGTTGATAGGAGCCTCTCAATGTCTTGCCGTCTATCGCGATAAGTTGACCTTGCGTTATTTCATGCACGGCTTGTATCCACTTTATGAAACACAGCCTAAATTGCTCGGGGTCAATGCGTGAGATAGTCCTCGCGATGGTGTCATCGACAGGGACACCATCACTTAAATATCCATGCTGTTGAAACCAATCAAGATGACCATCAGCGTAATCACGGATCTCGCTCCAGCCCTCTGCTCCAGCGATAACACCACAGAGAGTAACAAATAAAATATCTTCGAGAGGATAAGTGATTTTAGCCGATTGACGAGTGTCGGTAAGCTCGCTGAAAAAGGTTGTGAAGGCTTCAAGGTACATAATTTACTCTCCTAAAAGAGAGTATAAGATCACAGCTAAGCCAAGGCGTCAAACAGATTATGTGTCAATATCAGCAGTTCAAAAAACGTTCACGATCTCACCCTGCTATATTCAAGCATCCATAAAGTTAAAGAGTCAGGGCGAGATCGCGAACGTTTTTTGAACAGAATTAGTTTATTTAATGAATTATTATGGTTCATAAAGTCTTCATAGCTTGGATGATTTTTTGTTTTTTGTTTGCAGGTTAAACGTAGCGTTCAAAAAACAAGCACTCATGCGGTTACCCTGGTTAAAGAGTCTAGCTTACATAGTTGAGTTCGAGATCAATTCACTTTTTATGGGTGATAATTGTATTTAAAGATGATTTTAGTGAGATTTCTCTGGTTGAAACAGAAATATATTAATCATCGTTATTGGCTAAATTAATCTTCTTTAAATAGCTCTATCGAATATAGATATGTAATTGCGTATAGGAATGACATGACAAATCCATTTAAAAGTATGTTGTCAACTTCATTCCAAAAAAATGCTGCATAAATTCCAGATGTTAAGCCGTATGTAACAATTACTTTTAATAAATTTGATTTAACTATAAATTTGTTGTTGCAGCTTTCGCATTTATTATAAAGATTCGAAATAGTAATGTTATTTCCACAGTAAGGACATTTTTTATACTTCAACATAACTCCGGACATCTTAGATGATTGATAGTGGTTTTTGTGTAAGTTAAGTTGAAACTAACACTATCTATTACAGTAGTGTTAGCTATTCTTAATAAAAGTCAATTTTGCGAATGTTTTTTTCTGAGTTCTAATTCAAGTCTTTAATATAGAATACACCACAATTAAAACAGTAACCGCCACCACCACCGCCGATACTGACACCACCGCCAACGATTCCGCCACTACCATTGCCACCGCCAGTACTCCCACCAACGCTGCCGCCACCGCCACCAACGCTGCTACTGTTACCAATTTGATTGGCTGGGATTTCAACACCTTTTCTTACAATTGAATGTAATTTTCCACCTTTAAAAATAAGTACATCACCAGCTTTAAAATCTGTTTCACCAGATAAAACAAAACCGGCAATAGTAGATGCGGAACCAGTTATAGCAGCACTCACAATAATGCCTAACCGTGTACTGCCCGTTTCTAGAACGACAGCTGTGAGTATTTTTCCACCAACTTTATGTAGAGTTAATGCTAGTACTGAGCTTACTACTATCGTATTACTAAGCTGCTGAAGTTTGCTTCTTATTTCTATTTCAAGATTTGATAATGGTTGACTTCTGTAAGTGAAATTTTGAAGGTAGTTTACTATGTTGGTAGTATCACTATTACCGCTCCAATCATTACAACTATAGTCAGCATCAAAATTACAGTCTAGTGAACTATCTTTTAATCTCATAGGCGGAGATTTAAACTTTGAACGACTTACACTATTTAGATAATCAGAATACGTAATTGAGTCAACAACGATATTTGAATCATAAATATAAAACATATCACTAGATTCAAACTTTACTGGTTCATTATTTATATATTTAGATACAGTATCTACCGCATTACAAGTATTGCTTTCGCATATGAGGTTATAAACACTTTTTTGGGGCTCAGCATATGCGTGCAAAGATAATGCACTTAATATTGATATGGCAATAGGGTTTAAAAGTTTTTTCACTGCTAATAATTCCATTTAAATAAGATTCCAGATTATAAAATAAACATAAATACTAAATCATTGCAACAACTATGAATAAAACTGTCATAACGGATAGTTTAGGTTGCTCTTATTGGTTTATTTTGTTTTTGCTTTGTTCCTAGCTTGTTATTTTTTTGCGGTTTTATGGTTTTTTGTGAGCTATTTATCTTGTAAGGATTTTTATGAAACAGTTTACGTTGCCAGTAAGTTAAATTTTTTCTACCGTTATTATCTAGATTCGGGCCTAAATGGTATGGGGTCGATCCCTATAACCTAGAAATGAAAGAGTATTATCCTCGCAGGGCTACCGCATGAATGTTTAATTTTTAACCTAACTACTGAATCCAGCCTTTAATACTGCTTCAAGCATCGATGGATTCATCATGCATCGCTTTTGCTTTCCAACAATGCTTATCTTCGTCGGCTCTGCTCGTAACATATTCAAGCTCATATGACGCAGACATGATAGATTTTCCGCCCCGTGTGCGTTGTATATTTGACATGCATCCTCACTCATACTGACATCAAGCACCCAGTGCATCGATTCTATGCCCCAATGTTCTCGGACAGCTATCGCTGCTTGCTCAGCACTTAACTCCTTAGAACTAATGTAATAACGATACTCAAGTTCGATTGGTTTTCCTTTCTCAAGGCGACAACTTTCAACCATAACGATATTTTTTAGCCCTTTCCACTTTGAAAAGTCACCGAGTAAGTTTTTACTATCAATAACATAGCACTGTCGACACTCAGTACGTCCGTGACCGTGTTCAATTACGGATTTGTCCGTATTGTTAGCTCGCTGGAAAGCGAAGACTTTTACTATTGCTTCGCGCAGCTTTCCCTGATTACTTTTAACGGCAAGCAGATAATCACCACCTTGGTCCACAATGGTTTTTGCTATCTTTGTTTGACAAGCCATCGCATCGATAGTCACTAACGCCCCTTTGATATCGAGCATTTTTATCAACTCAGGAATAGCTGTTATCTCATTACTTTTTTGTTCTGTTTTAAGCTGACCAAGCACTAATTTGTTTGATGAAGCATAAGCACTAATCATGTGTATGGTACTGGCTCTATCTTCACGATTGTATGACCCTCGAAGCGTTTTTCCATCGATAGCAATGACTTGGCCTTCAGTAAGGGTGTGTATCGAAGACATCCAATTGATAAAACATTGGTGAAACTGCTCAGGTTCAATGGTTGATATAATACGAGCAATCGTGTCATCAGCGGGAATGCCGTTCATGAAGAGGTTGTTGTTTTGAAACCAATCATGATGCCCAAGAATGTATTCGCGAATATCAAACCAGCCTTTAGCGCCTGCGATAACGGCACATAGCGAACCAAACAGCACCTCAAAGAGGCAATAGGTCACTTTAGCCCCCTGGCGCTGGTCTGTTATTGTTTGGAAATGCTCTTTGAAGTGGTCAATATGCATGGTGTGCTCCCGAAAAAAGGGAGTATAAGATCATAGCGAGATGTTAACGTCAAATAGTGAGTTAAATTGTTCAAAAAACGTTCACGATCTCGCCCTGTACCTTATCCCCACGCCATACTGACAACTAATTGCCGAAAAAAAAGCCCTTCTTTAGGGGCTTCTTGGTTGATCACTTTATCTTAATTACATCCCTCGAAGCTGAATACGCCTTAAAAATTCCGTCATCACCCGATCGTAAACTAAATCACCTAAAAACAAATCCTCTACCCCATGATCAATACTGGGATTGTCGTTCACTTCAATCACATAAGCTTTACCGTCAATTTCTTTTAAATCGACGCCATACAATCCCGCACCAATTAAATTAGACGCTTTGACTGCGGCATCGACAATATTTTGCGGCACCATTTTTAAATCGATACAGTCAAAATCACCACTGCTGACACGGCCACTCTGGTGATGTTGATATATCTGCCAATGACCGCGGCTCATAAAATAACGACAGGCGTAAATAGGTTGACGATTTAACACCCCAATCCGCCAATCATAATCGGTTGGCATAAACGCTTGCGCTAAAATTAGCGCACTGTGCTCAAAGATTATCGCTGCTTGTTCAAGCAAGGTTTCACGGTCGTTAACTTTAACCACCCCGAGCGAAAATGCGCCATCGGGTACTTTAAGCACAATAGGCAATCCTATGGTGCTAATGACATTTTCTGCCCAGTTTTTATCTGATGCTTTAAAGATTAAACTTTTGGGTACAGGCACTTTATGTTTGTTTAATAGCTCAGTTAAAAACACCTTATTAGTACACTTCATAATGGATTCAGGATCGTCCATTACCACTAGCCCCAGCTGCTCTGCCGCCTTAGCAAACCGGTATGTAAAATTACTGATATTAGTGGTTGAACGGATAAATAAGCCATCAAACTCGCTTAGCCGAGCGAGATCATGAGAACTAATTTGGACTAAATCCATACCAATACGATTAGCCGACTTAGTAAAGAGTTTCAGTGCCGCTTTATCTGATGGCGGCATTTTCTCATGTTCATCCACCAACATGGCAATTTCATAACGATAGCGCTTTGACGGTTTCGGTAAACGCCACACTTTTTGTGAAAACACTTCGAGGTACTTAGCAAATAAATCTTGTTCTGGCTCGGTTAAATCTTGAAATGCAGCAGGCTCAATCGCATCCACTTGCCATTTACCCGCCATTTTTAATAAACGTACTTGTAATACGGGAACGGTAAAACGTTCAAAAATTTTACGGGCAAGCTTATCAAGTGACGGATTATCGCAATAACCAAAATACAGCTTCATGGTGATTTCGTTCAGCGTATCTGACAGTTTATCTAAACCGACTTGCGGTAAACTAAAAAAACGGTCCTGAGATAAATCATTAATGGTCATTACCCTAGGGATCACTCTGTGACCGCGAGCTTCAGCCATTAGCGAGCAGTAATAGCCCGTGCTTAAATAATCATAACTGCGGCACAAGTTAATCACTTGCATGGCACTCTTATCTGAAAATGCCCCCATTTCTAAATAATCATGAACCGTGACCATATTGTCACTGGGTAAATAGGGACGCCAATCATTAACATCGTCGGTGACAATTAAAAACTGAGCCATAAATATCTATTGCCTCTTGTGCGGTTTAGCGCGAAAATCAACCCACTATCATGTTTGCCAACTCGAGCCGACTCATGCTGCTTCGTCAAGCTATCCCCAGCGATTTACCCCAACTTAACCATATCGAACACAATGCTTTTAGCGGCGATAAAATCAGTTCTCGGCAGATGAAACGCTTTGTTAATTCGCCACTAGACAGCTTATTAGTGGCCGACATAGACGGCACACTTGCAGGCTATGCACTCGTGTTGTTTCATCGTGGCACGCGACTAGCTCGACTTTATTCTATTGCCGTTACTGCCGAGTTTAGAGGCCGCAACATTGCCTTTGAGCTGGTCACACAATGTGAACACACTGTCATCGAGCGAGGCTTCATTACATTACGCCTAGAAGTGCGAAACGACAATATAGCGGCCAAAAATCTTTATCTGAAAATGGGCTATAAGGTGCTAAAAACCTTAGTGCATTATTATGACGACTTAGCTGATGGTGTGCGCATGCACAAACGCTTAGACCCACCAGGGCCAAGCAAAGTTATCAAAATTCCTTTGTACGTACAAACCACGCCATTTACTTGTGGCGCGGCTTGTTTAATGATGGCCATGAGTGCCGTAAAGCCACAATATAATCCAAGTCGAGTTGATGAGCTGAGCATCTGGCGCGAAGCCACCACTATTTTTATGACCAGCGGTCATGGCGGTTGCAGTGTTCATGGTTTAGCCTTAGCGGCCATTAAACGCGGATTACAGATTGAGATGTACAGCCAATCAACGTCGGTGCCGTTTATTGATAGTGTTCGTGACAGTAATAAAAAAGCCGTTATCACCATTGTGCATGACGACTTTTGTCAGCAATTGTCAGAGCAAGACATTGAAATACATGACGCATCGCCGACACTGGCACAACTTCGCCACTGGATAGACAGCGGCTATGGGGTGTTATTAATGATAAGTACTTATCGATTCAATGGTGAAAAAGGCCCCCACTGGGTGGTATTGAGCGGCTATAACGAGCAGTTTATGTTTATCCATGACCCGTTTGTTGAAGCGCAAAAAGACGCCATTAATGCGGCTTATGTACCGATTAGTCAATCTGAGCTGGCGCAGGTGATGCAGTATGGCAAGCAGAAACAAGTGTCGTGTTTAGTGGTTAAGTCCGCATCCTAGCGCGGTGATTTATAGCCTGCGGCCACTAACGGCATGGCACTTCGCCCACACCAGACCAAGAGGAAACTAGCGCCTGTTCCCTCTTTACTCTTGATAAAAAAATTAGCCACGATAAGTCGCCCGGCTACATTTTTCAAAGCCATATTCACAATCATAGCGAAAAGGTCGCCATGGAGATTAATCCAGCATTTGACTGCAATTTAGACGGCTTCGGCTCATCTTATTATAAAGCCAGAAAGTCTTAGAGCATACGGGGTCATGAAATGTTATAAAATGACCGGTAAATACCATTTATCGAGATTATCCAAACCAACTAATCGTGAATGTATTGATAATATTTAAGATAGCTTTGACTTGCCACAACAGATAAAACGCAAATACATTAAAAATAATACAATTAAATCAATAACATATTTTGTTAATGACGATATTAACAATAACTTAAGGGGTCGACTTTATCGGGCTTAGTTCAATAATCTGATAAACTAAGCCGTGGCGTATAGCCAAAAGAAGCTTCGATAGAATTTACCCCTCATTGGATCCGCTAGACTCAAAGATGTATGATAGGGAGATATGATGAAAAGGAATTTCAATGAAAAACCTACCCACTACTCGATATCTATTGATCCAAATCTGTTCTGTAGCCCAGATCCAGCATCAAAAAACGCCAGTTTCCCATTGCATAAGCCATAAAGCAGACCCATTAATTTAGACTAGGCGTCGGTCAAGTCCAACAAGCGATTTGTGCCTTGCAAACAGCACAAATACTACAACGTTATACCTAAGGATAATTTGTGAATAATAATCAATTTTCTGACAGTTGTTACCTTTGTCATTCGGATTCAAATTACATGAAAACGGACCATGAAAACAAACGGCATTATTTATGCTCAAATGAAAACTGTGGTGAGTATGAAATCTCGTTAAGTGCGATGGAGAACTTAATTGATAATAATGATTTTAAATCTCAATTATTACCATTAGCTAAAAGGTGTAAAGGTACAGACCGTTTATTAGAAATCACCGTACGTGGTTCAGCTATAGAAGCAAAAACCAAATCGAGAGCTGAGGATGTCATATAGGGGGAGTTATTATTCAGGATAAGTGGGGGCTGATCAGTGGGGGCAGTGTAAACTGTATTTTTCGCCCTTCATCTGACAGCAAAAAAACCTCATTTTCGCCATATTGACAGAAAATAACGACATTTCCCCCTGCTGTTACTGACCGCGTTAGTAACGACCAGATTGGCATGCTTTGGCTAATGCAAATCGTCATTTAAAGCGCTTTAGAGCTAACACCTTGGAGTCCAAAGACAAGAGATAAAATGCGCTAAATTTATTGTCCTATAGCATCATTAACTGACGCTTTGGACTGTTCAAATAATAGATTTAATGGCTCAAAAAAGGAGGCTTTCGCCTCCTCTTTTTATCAAATAATATTGCGACTATTTACCGTCTTGAGCGCGACGTTTTTTAAAGTCTGACTCTTCGAGCCATTTTGGCCAGTCATTGTTATTGGCTAGCTGTGCAATAATATCACTTATTAAGGCTAAGTCTTGCTCAACCCCACCCAGATCCCAATTGGCATCATAGTCGTCTGCAGCTTGATGGTATTTATGGGCAATATAATCTGGATCGGTATCGCCTAAACTCATAAACATCAACCCAGGCACACCTTGCTGAGCTAAGGCGAAGTGATCTGAACGGAACATCAAGCCATTTTGCGGCCGAGGATCGGCTTTAACCGTGCGACCTTGTGCTTTGGCAGCATTATCTAGATAGGTTTCTAACTGCGATACGCCTTGGCCATAACGCAAAATATAATCCACGCCTTTACCGACATTCATGCCATCAATGTTTAAAAACGCCACTAATTGCTTAGTTGGCACCGGCGGATTGGCAGCAAAGTATTGCGCGCCAATAAGACCGGTTTCTTCGGCGGTAAACGCAGCAAATAAAATAGATCGTTTTGGCGCTTTGCTTTGCTCTTTAAAATGACGAGCAAGTTGTAACACGCCTGCGACACCAGAGGCATTGTCGACCGCACCGTTATAAATGCGAGTCTGGCCATCTTGAACTGTTTTACCCAAGTGATCCCAATGCGCATGCATCACCAACCATTCATCGGCTTGGCTGGTGCCAGGTAATAGCCCCGCTACGTTATAGGATGTGGCTAATTCGATAGTATTTTTTACCGCTAAATTAGCGTTAAGCTTGAGCGGAATAGACTTAAATCCAGCGTTGGCTGCAGTCAGTTTTAGCTTATCAAAATCAAGCCCCGCAGCGTTAAACACTTTTTGGGCGACATTATGTTGAACCCAACCCATCACGCCAATATGTGATTGATTTTTATTATTATCGACTAATGTGAACTTGGTATTGGTATTGCTGTTTTCGACCACATTCCAACCGTAAGCGGCGGGTGCAGTTTCGTGGACAATAAATACCGCTTTAGCCCCCTGCCTTGCCGCTTCTTCGTATTTGTAAGTCCAACGACCATAATAGGTCATGGCATTACCGTTAAAAATGTCAGGATCTTGCGTAGCAAAACCAGGATCATTCACTAGCACAATGACGGTTTTGCCTTTTACATCAATGTTAGCGTAATCATTCCACTGATATTCAGGGGCATTAATGCCGTAACCAACAAACACCACGTCGCTATTATCTAACGCAACTTGAGGCAAAACTTGCTCAGTGCGCGCGGTGAAATCAGTGCCATTATTAAAAACCAAATCGCCAATGTTAAACTGCATGGTTTGGTCAGCAGTAATTTTTGCCATCGGCACAGCTTGACGGTAACTGTCACCAAAGCCCGGCTTAAGACCCATGGCCTTGTATGCATGCTCTACATACTCCACCGTCAACTTCTCACCATGTGACAAGGGCCCACGACCTTCAAATTTATCGCTGGCGAGGGTTTGCACATCTTGACGATAGGTTTTTTGATCAAATTGAAATGGCGCAGCATTCACGCTTGGCAACAAAAAAACACCAAACACGGCCAATAAACGAAAAGTATTCACGGACAACGTCCCCTGTTGAGTATTGAGAAAAATCATTGTAACAGCAATAAAGCACTCACTGCGTGATAAAAAAGCGAACACTTCGCGGCTAGGATCGCTTCGCTGCTAAAGCGGACTGCGTCCTGCTAGGACGCTTCGCGGCTATAAAGATTCACCGAACTAGCCCATACCTGTTTGTGAGCTTTATCTTGTCGCGCACTATTAAGCTGCCTGTGCGGCAGTGAACCTTTGCATTTAGAGCGTTAGCTTAGGGTTTTATTTCTGAGCTGCCTGTGCGGCAGTGAACAATACAAAGACAATCCAGGCTGGAAGCTTTGTTTTCTGAGCTGCCTGTGCGGCAGTGAACTAAATCATACGTTAAGCATGTGTTTCCGTTGTTTTCTGAGCTGCCTGTGCGGCAGTGAACAATTGTTAAGTTTGGGTTTGAAAGGAGATACTTTTCTGAGCTGCCTGTGCGGCAGTGAACGATAGTGCAGCAAAAATGCATTATGATTTTAATTTCTGAGCTGCCTGTGCGGCAGTGAACTTATTTGGGTCATCTGGTTCAGTTGGTAAAATTTTCTGAGCTGCCTGTGCGGCAGTGAACAGTAAAACTTATTGGCGCATATATGATAAAGCTTTCTGAGCTGCCTGTGCGGCAGTGAACAAGCAATTTGAGCCATCTATCATCGCGTTTTTTTTCTGAGCTGCCTGTGCGGCAGTGAACTATCTTCTGTCACATAAGACACACCAGTTAAATTTCTGAGCTGCCTGTGCGGCAGTGAACAACAGGTTGAAACAAATCTCACCTCGGTGTAATTTCTGAGCTGCCTGTGCGGCAGTGAACTTAATGTACGCGTTTTTTCAGGTATTAAAATATTTCTGAGCTGCCTGTGCGGCAGTGAACCAGGAGGGTATATGGACGCACGCAAAAATAGATTTCTGAGCTGCCTGTGCGGCAGTGAACTAAAGCAAAGCCGTGAAGCTATTGACGAAAAATTTCTGAGCTGCCTGTGCGGCAGTGAACTCTTCATCTGAATATAACCCGCTATCTTGCTGTTTCTGAGCTGCCTGTGCGGCAGTGAACTTATGTCTAAGCATGGCGATACTATGACTATTTTTCTGAGCTGCCTGTGCGGCAGTGAACATTATTGACGACATATGCTCGGCGTGAAAACATTTCTGAGCTGCCTGTGCGGCAGTGAACATGATAAACGACGTTGGGAAATATTAATTGACTTTCTGAGCTGCCTGTGCGGCAGTGAACGAAAAGCTAACACTTGAGTCAAACGGTTATAATTTCTGAGCTGCCTGTGCGGCAGTGAACGTCTCCGTGTTGATGGGTAAACTTTAGCAATATTTCTGAGCTGCCTGTGCGGCAGTGAACATAGTGGAAAACGTAACGTTGTTAACTTGAGATTTCTGAGCTGCCTGTGCGGCAGTGAACTGACAACAGAAGCTTACGACGAAGAATATCAATTTCTGAGCTGCCTGTGCGGCAGTGAACTTAAAGGGCAAGATGTATTGGTCGCTGGAGTATTTCTGAGCTGCCTGTGCGGCAGTGAACTAATTGGGCTGGTCGATACTTTAACTATGAGTTTTCTGAGCTGCCTGTGCGGCAGTGAACTTTCAAATGCTATTGCCACTATTGCCATGCAATTTCTGAGCTGCCTGTGCGGCAGTGAACATTTGTGTGGTCTGATGATAATGGTGCAACATTTTCTGAGCTGCCTGTGCGGCAGTGAACCTAATCTTGTACAAGGGCGTAGCGCTGGTCGTTTTCTGAGCTGCCTGTGCGGCAGTGAACTGTTACGTTGTATTGCCATGACGGGTATCAATTTTCTGAGCTGCCTGTGCGGCAGTGAACTGTTCGGCAGGATCATAAGTGGCGACTCAACCATTTCTGAGCTGCCTGTGCGGCAGTGAACTCAATGGTACAATAAACGGACTAATTAATTGATTTCTGAGCTGCCTGTGCGGCAGTGAACATATGTCTGGCACAACTGCTGAAACAGCATAATTTCTGAGCTGCCTGTGCGGCAGTGAACGAGCCTCTAGCGATGGACGGACCGAGGTTTTATTTCTGAGCTGCCTGTGCGGCAGTGAACTCAAACGAAATCATTAAAGAGTGTCGCCTTTTTTTCTGAGCTGCCTGTGCGGCAGTGAACCCTCGGTGATATACTAGCAAAATATCACTAGATTTCTGAGCTGCCTGTGCGGCAGTGAACCGTATTTTCACACCAAACGGGGCAACGCTTAATTTCTGAGCTGCCTGTGCGGCAGTGAACATGCAGTTGGTTGTACATATTTTACAATCAGCTTTCTGAGCTGCCTGTGCGGCAGTGAACAATTTGCCAGTTTTCGAACACATCGACAAACCTTTCTGAGCTGCCTGTGCGGCAGTGAACATGTCGAGTGACGGTCATCAGATTTTCATTGCTTTCTGAGCTGCCTGTGCGGCAGTGAACAATATAAATACGTTGAGATATCAACCGAGTCATTTCTGAGCTGCCTGTGCGGCAGTGAACATAAATTAATCGAACAACTAAAGCGGCATGAATTTCTGAGCTGCCTGTGCGGCAGTGAACGGATGGATGAAATAATTATTTTCACGTTTCTATTTCTGAGCTGCCTGTGCGGCAGTGAACAAAGTATAGCTGACATGATACAGAGTAATGTATTTCTGAGCTGCCTGTGCGGCAGTGAACCGTCTTTCAACACTTGTTCGATGAGTTCTTCATTTCTGAGCTGCCTGTGCGGCAGTGAACTACCTTCGTCTAAATGAAAATCAAAACCAAGATTTCTGAGCTGCCTGTGCGGCAGTGAACAATAGAATATCAACATAAAAATAAGTTACAACAGGTAATTAGGTTAAAAAACGGATTTTAACCATATAATAATTACCCCATTGTAACTTATTGTTTTACTTGCTAATTTTTAAAGAGCTTTTTTTAATGGTTAAAACCAAGGTACTGTTGCTGTGTTACTTAATCCGTAGGAATCAAAATCTCCGTTAGCAGACTGCTCTTGTAAATCACTAAATTCAAAAAATTTACGATGTACTTGTCCAGTTGAACTGCTCAATAGATCTAGGTACGGATTGTCAAACCCTTGGCTGAGCATTTTTACTTTGTATCGCTTTTTACCATCATCATCTATGCTGCCCCTAGCGATTAAACGTTTTAACTTCGCTTTACTTAAGTTACTGCGCTTAACCGAAACAACACGATATTGAACCTGCTCTGGTACAACGGTAATTTCTCCTACTTGGCAATAGCCTACCAATGCCCCTAACCAATCAATACCGTGCAAGTCGTTTAATAAACTGGCATCACCATGAATACGAAACAACCTACCTAGCTTCAAATGTGCTTTCGGAAAACTAATGCCAATGAGATTGGTATTAAGTGACACTAATGCTTTGTGAAACTTAGTAAATACTTTGCTGCTGAGTTCCGCTTCGCGCATTTCAGCATCGGGTTTTAAATTAATATCAATATATGAGTTCATCTTGCCCTCCTAAAACCGTATGTTTGAAACATAAGCGAGGCCTTTTTTACCAAGGTAAAAACTTGAAACACCTGCATTTTCAATCAGCGTTTTGATTTCTCGCCCCTTGATACGGTCTACATCGATGCTAATTTCTAACTGACCACTGGCTTTAGTCATCATAGAAGTGACTTCACCTTGCCCTTTTATCTTTTCTTTTTTTATAAAAGGATTACCCCAAATCGTTTTTTTAGGTCCTGTGGTATATCGATCCATAAAGTCCTTTTTAGTGAAACCTCGTTTAGAAATACCACTAATGCCACCAGATTTTGTTTTTGCGGTTGTCATAACAAAGCCTGTTTCTAAGCGAGCAAGCTGTAAATATAATGCTGAACAATAGATACTAACAGGTGTAATTAATCCTTTGTTATTTAAGTATTCTATCTCTGGAAAGTGACTTTTTAGTACTTCGATTACTTTGGCTAAATCACCTTGAATCTCAAGCGCCTTTTCTTTATTTAGTAACTCAAGACGATTAATAATGCTCAATGGATCAAGTTCAATAGTCGCATCAGCGTATTGTTCATTATTAATAATAAAATCAAGAACTTGTTTTAAATCCAAACTCAGCACAGCCCAAAATGGCTGCGAATAATCAGATGTAAACACGGGATCTGATACTTTTATCATTCCAGTAAAGGCATTTTGATCTGTGCTGCCATTCATATTACGAATATAAGTTATTTCATTAGTAAACTGTGGCTTATCAATAAAGCTGACTTTATCTTCCAACTCTTCAAAATAATATGCAGTTTCATATAATTTGCTACGAGCTTGATAGAGCTTTCTTTGGTCACCAATTAGGCGGTTTAATAGCCCCATCACCGTATCTAAGGTATTTTCACAAACCTTAAAGTTGCCTTCCTTTTTTAGGCTGGTCATCGATCCTAGGAATTCACGGCCCTTTTTAGGGACTGGTTCATTATTTGAGCCTCCTAAAAACGAGTTGCGCCAACAAGAGTCATATTCAATGGTTATTTTCATTTAGCCCCCTACTTGGCGTAAAAATACTGGGCATACTGAGAATGTGCTTCGGTAACAGTTTCTGACTCATCACGCTTAATACGCATCATTTTATGACTGTCGTTATAATCTACCGTTAGCTCATCAACATACATATAGCCCTTTGCTTGGCGAATACTGAGATCTGCGATGCGTGACAACGTATGTTCGATTAGTGCTTGTACTGCATCATCATTAAGTAATATGCCGCATTCACCTTCTTCAAAAATGGTACCTTTGCGCACATAGTTACTGTGGAAAGTGGCTACTGGGTTAAGTGATGGATTAAGACTTTTGATAAAGCTCTGTACTGTCGCCGCTACCTCTTCGCCTTGGCCTTCTTTTATAATCATACAGGCGCGATCGAATTTTTTATCAAGTGAGATAAATTGCAGCTGTTCAATGCTGATAGAGCCGTAGGAAATATATTCAGTATCGCCAAAGGTAGTTTTAGAAAAAAATGATGAACTGTCACGAGCCCCTGCTTGACCAAATTGTTCAAAATTACCATTACCTAATTGGTCAACAAAATCTTCGATTAACAAAGGACTCGTTCTTTTACATTGGCTTGATGGCACTACGTAACCACGTATTAACCCCGTAATGGAGGCTAATATTTTTTCTAAATTTTTATCACCCGCAAAATGTAAATCAAAAGCTTGCTCTTTAAATAAATGATGACGAATACAGTTTTGACTAATGTATAAAGGTGTTTTTTTAAAGTCGATATCGGTTGCTTCTTTCTTATATTTGTAGCCCGTTTCATCTTTTATTCTGCCAGTTAAATTTGTATAACCGCGCAGTTTTGGCAAAGTATGATTATCAACCGTCTTACCCCCATCGCCTGTAAGCGTCGTCGGTCCATTCCAATTCACTACGCCATGACCGAGTGCTTTAATTTTGAAATCAACACTTTTAATTCCTGTTACTTTTTCCATGATTTATTCCTCATCTTCAGTTGTTTGATTAATGTATTTTATTGACATTGCGCCTATGGGCTGTTTGTCGCAGACGGCGTAATAAATAGCATGTGGGTGACGAGAACTTTCGCCCCCAACTTGCAGTAAATCGTTGCTGGTATAGCTCAAATAAATCGGTGATTCTGGGTCGCGTGCTTGATTTAATAATATCTTGTCAGTAAATGACTTATCACTCCCACCCATAATATTGTGATTCTTTTTAAACATGTTAGATAACAAGTCTTTATCACTTTGTCCGTAACCTAAAATGGCATTAGTGGAATAAGTGAGGTTGTCGATATTGCTATCATCATCCAGCGGTATTGAGTAGGCGTATTCTTCCAGATATTTTGGTTTTGCATTGCTTAAATCAACCACAGCTAATTGTACAAAGCGGTTATCACCGCGAAGCGACCCTTTACTCATTTTACTGCGTTTTTTATCTTGGCTTTTCTTTGGTGGTACTGTGATTGGATCGATCACTTTAGCATCAATTTTTTTCACACTTTCTTTTAGCACTGCGATTAAATCACCCTCAATAAATCGCTTAGAATTTTCTGTATGATGATATTCATAATAAAGCTGATAGATTTCTGACAAGATAAAGTGTTTATCTTCAAGAGAAGTCAGTAAAAATTGATACCAAGCGCGTACTGAGTTCAACACATACATTTTTGAAAGAAACCGTGATGCAGGACTACTACCTTTAGTCTCTGAAATTGATTTAGGGACCGCTAAGGTGTAGGTATTTACATTTGCATTAACACCAAAACGATCTAGCCGCCCTAGACGTTGCAAGCAGTCTTCGGCATTAGTGATTTCTGCAACCATGTAATCACAACTGATATTTAATGAAGCTTGCACAATTGGGCCACTGCGAAGCACTTCATATTTGCGTATGCCACCACGCTTATACGCTTCATATACTTCACCAAACCATTTTCGTTTATCACTCTTTATAAATTTAGAATGTAAAAGTACCGCATTTTCATCATGTTGATTGGCAATGAAACTATTCTGAGCAGTGAGTGCCATATTACTAATAACAAATGTACAGCCGTTTTGTGGGGTAAAAAGCGGGTTACTTTTACTTAGTTCTGAATCGTCGAATACTTTGAAATCAAGCTGATACTGGCTTTGATTAAAAGACGGCATTACCTTGATGTCGTCTTTATGAATACCAAGTAGCTCTTCCACAAACACATAATGCGGCGTAGCCGACACTAATAACGTATTAGCTTGTTGCTGTTGCATTTTTTTAGCCGCTATTAATTCGGCAAAAAGTAGATTAAATGCAGGCATATTGACATATTCATGAAACTCATCAAACACCACATGTACATTTAAAAAATCAATTAAGGTGTTGGCTTTGGTATGGCTAATTACCGAGCCAAGTATTTGATCAATTGTGGTGATAATGATGTCACCTGAGAAGTTTTTATCTTCGGGTATTGGGTTACCCCACTGGTTATGAAATTTAAACTCACCGGTATTAATTTCTATAGTGGAGTTTGGCAAATATTGTTCTGATGTTAATTCGTAAAATAACCCTTGGCACACTTGCACTCGTGGGCAAACCCAAATAATCCGCTTTGCGCCTTGTAACTTGGCCCATTCCAACGCAATTTTTGTTTTACCACACCCCGCCGCACCTGCTAGTACTGCAACATCCTCTGCTGTTGTCAGCTGTTGCGCAATGTCACTTTGTTTTATACTGCGTTCACTATTGGGAAAAAAAGTGCTTAAACAAGTTCCAATATCAGTACTGAGCCTTGTTTCAACCTCAAGTAGCTCATTCATTTTTTCGTCAAGATTACGTTCGAAAATTACCTGATGTAATTCTGCGGCACTTAACGAAGAAACTTTCCTATCAGCAGTTATCAAACACGCACGTGCGATGTTATTAAGCGCGTTGATTTTTACATTTGCACTATTAGCTGAAACCGACTCTTCTAATTCATATTCTTTGTAGTTTGGTAGCGGCGGCGCATCGGGCAAACTACTTTCAAGCTCTTCTGAGACTTCAGCAATAAATGTTTTTTCGAGAGAACTGTTGCTTAATTCACGATACTTTTTATCAATACCTACAACCTGTCTGAGAAGCGACAGAGCTTGGCCAATGATATCGTCTAATGAGGATTCTTTTTGATTTGCTACTAGTTTCTTGCTGATGTCTTTATAAGTGGTAAAGCTATTTTTATCTTTACGAAATGGTTTTGCATGATGCCAGTAAACCGCATGTTTAACAGAGCGCTTATTGCTTGAATTCAGTATTTTTAGTTCCGCGCCATCAAGCAGTTGATACAGTAAAAGTGATACTTCATTGTGGCGAGGATGCTTTTCAAAACTAAATTTAGCATCATCTATATGCTGGCCGTCATCGGCAACATAGCTTTTCTTTTTCGGGTTAGTTACCCATTCCTGAAACTTAGGATCTATTTTACCTAAATCATGTAAACAACCAGCAACAAAATTCACCAGCGAAAACTGTGAATTTTCAGGTAATAGCTTACGGTGAAGCTGTTCAGCTAAATAACCAACAGCAAATAAATGTTCCGCCAAAGGTTGCAATTGCGTATTAGCATAAAGCACACCTTGTTTTGGTTTATCGGTTACAACATCCATAAAAACCTCTTTTTCAGTGCTATTAACTGGCACAACACCTTGTTGATTAAATTTCAATTTATTTCCTACTACCCACAACAATTGGCTGCGTGATCGGCTTCTGATCCAGTGGCAACTTACGGCAGTGCTTCGGCTCGCGGTTTGACGCAGCATTTTTTTAACCGTAAGTAAGCCGTCTTCGGTAATGAGGGTTTGCCATGTGTTATCACCGATGCGATCGGCGAAGGCATCGAGTACTCGGCGAGTCTTTTTAAGGGCATTTTTTTCACATTGACTCACAAACGTGACCATCATGATGCATCGCCTTCTTCTGGCGACTGTTCGAGTTTATTGTCTACTACAATATTTTCGATTAGTGCATCACTTGGCTCAGTAAATGACATAAGAGCGAGATTTTTAACGGTATCAAATAAGTAGTCTAAGGCTTTATGGTCGGTAAATTTTTGCAGTACTTGCTGACGAAACTCTTGTTCGGTGGCATTTTCTTTGGCGCAGACAAAAGCCCATGGCAATACAATGGCGTCTTTAATTAAGTCAGCGACATCGAACACTAACGCGCCGCGTCTGGTTTTTCCGTGCATTACCGCAAAACCATGGGGGATCCCCAACACCCACAAAGTGCAGGCCGCTAAGCCGTAGGCTAGATAATTACCGTGGTTTAAAAAGTCATTGGCTTTGTCGACATTATTTTTCGCCGTTTGATGCTGGCGACTAAAGTCTGCCATTCCGGTGTTATTGGCGGCAAATTTATAAAGCACTTTGGTAAGTTGGGCTTCGGTTAATAATAGTTCTGCTGACTTTTGTGCAGTATTGGTGCGTTGTGTAAATCGTTCTAGCGCGGTTTGAATAGTTGGTGCGCTAAACACAAAACCTTCAGTATTTAGTTCTTTATCTTTTGACCAAACTTGCTGTAAGTACTTAATACGGGCTGTTTGTAGGTATTTTGCGGCTTGTAAGCGTTTATGGTCGTCAAACCAAAATGATAACCAACCTTGCACATATTCAGTGGGGCGGTATTCACTTTGTGGTGTCATCCATTCAATATCATTGCCCATGTATAACGGTGTGCCACCGCCGCCAGCAAAACCAATTAATACGCCTGCTTGAGCGAGCATTCTGACCGCTGCTTGGGTGATAGAGGTGCCATTGCCGAGCAATAATACCGTGGTGTTAGCGATGGGAATATTGTAATACTGGTTTTCGTTTTTTGCCTCGGTGAGATACAACACTCGGCCATCTTTTTGCATCACTCGGCAATACTCTAAGTAGTACATGTTGGCGCGTTTTGAGTGCAGAATTGTTTTTAAATCTGAAGGTGAAAAATCATCCATTACCAGCTCCCTGTGTGTATTCCTTTACTTTAACCGTACCACGTGTGGTTGCACATTACTGTTAAAATACACAGGTAAAGTGACTTTACATTTTATAGATGTAAGTTGTTTTAAATATGCTTAGCCACTGAAAAGCCATGGTTTTATGTCATCTCGATTTACGAGTACCAGTTGTTGTGCTTCTGGGGTGCCATCGAGCATTTTGGTATTGACTTGTAATTCATGCAGCAAGTATTGAGCTAAAGCAGCGCGAGTAGACATGACTAATTGGCCACCTTCCATTTGGTAGTCATTAGCCAGGACGGCTTGTTTTGCTGGGCTTAATCGGGGATCGGGTTGAAGGATCAAATTGACCTGTGTATGCCAGGCAAGATCTTGTTGTGGATCTATGGTTGAAGCATCTATTAACTCTGCTTCACCTCTAAAGCGACTTAATACTAGGTCTCTAAAGTTTTGTGATTTTTCGCAATAACCTCTTATGTGCCAACGAGAACCGGTATTCACGAAAGTATGAGGGTGAAATATTCTGCCGTCATTTTCAGGATTTGCAAGTGAAACATAATCAACTTCTATACGTTGTTTATGTCGTATAGCAGATATCAATACTCGGATTATGTTATGTGAGACTTTTCTTGGCGGCAGGACTAAGCAAGATACATTATCGGCAAATGAGCTGTGAGTTGTAATATCTTTGGTGGCAAACCAATGTAAATAAATATTGATGTTAGGGGTGATGTAATAAGCAATAAAGGTATCGGCAGAGTAATAGGTGCCACTGATCTTGGTGGTGTTATTTGGGTAATGGCTTGTGTAAGTTTTTAAGTCATACCAATCCGCATTAAATTATGATCTAATATGCTCACCACTTTCAAATTATTTTATACTGTGAAAAACTACACATCTGTTGAGCTTGTTAAGCTATCAAAGTCAGAAAAAGACGCCCGTATGCGTATCCGCATATTGGCTGTTTCTTGCTTTCTGGAATGTCACAATCGCGCTCAAGTCGCTCGCCAATTAAAGGTTAGTCGTCGCAGTGTCAATGAATGGGTTAAAAACTACTTAAATACTGGCATTGATGGCTTGAAAGCCAATATGAATTCGACAAATGCTAATAAACTCGACGAACACCAAAAGCAGGTTCTTTATCAATATATAGATGAGTTTAGCCGCTCCGAACAGGGTGGACGATTAACGGGGTTAGACGTTCAATCACATATAGAGCAGCAGTTTGGCATCCATTATCATATTAACCATGTATATACCCGTGATCATTGAAAATGCTTGATTTTGTCCCAAATGGGATCATCATAGCCCTATGAAACAAATTACACTCTCGCCAGAACAAAAAGTAGCATTGGAAACTCGACATAAAAGCTCGAGTGATAGGCGTGAGTGTGATCGCATTAAAGCCATTTTACTACGCGATGAAAATTGGCCAACGCCAATGATTGCCCAAGCGTTACGTATTCACGAAACGACCGTAGTTCGATACATTGATGCCTATGCTCACGACCAAAAACTCACGTGTAATAGTGGCGGCTCCTTAAGCTATCTGAGTCAAGAGCAAACTGAACTATTGATTGCACACCTGTGTGAGGTGACCTACTTGCATAGCCATCAAATAGTCGCTTATATCTCAGAACAATTTCAGAT